>PXDM01000146.1 GCA_003565055.1 Paracoccaceae bacterium | reverse complement strand
GGAACCCAAACTGATCGCCGGGAATGCCAACCCGCCGCTGGCCAAGGCCATCGCCCGCAGAATGAGCCTGCATCGCGGCATGTCGGTCGCGCTCGTCGATGCGCGGGTCGAGCGTTTCAATGATGGTGAGGTCTTTGTCGAGGTGTTCGAGAATGTCCGGGGCGAGGACATGTTCATCATCCAATCGACCTCAAAGCCCGCCAATGATCATCTGATGGAGCTTCTGATCATCGCGGATGCGCTCAAACGCTCCTCGGCGGCCCGCATCACAGCTGTGATCCCCTATTTCGGCTATGCGCGTCAGGACCGCCGCACCAAGGCGCGCACGCCGATTTCCGCGAAACTGGTGTCGAACATGATCACCCAGGCCGGGATCGAGCGGATCCTGACGCTGGACCTGCACGCGGCCCAGATTCAGGGGTTTTTCGACATTCCAGTGGACAATCTTTATGCCGCCCCGGTCTTTGCGCTCGATCTGATGCATCATTTCCGGGGGCGGCTGGAAGATGTGGTGATCGTCTCGCCCGATGTGGGCGGGGTCGCGCGGGCGCGGGAGCTGGCCAAACGTGTCGGCTGTGCGCTGGCCATCGTCGACAAGCGGCGCGAGAAGCCCGGCGAGATCGCAGAGATGACTGTGATCGGCCAGGTCAGCGGCAAGACCTGCATCATCGTCGATGACATCTGCGACACGGCCGGCACGCTTTGCAAGGCCGCTGAAGTGCTGATCGAGGCGGGCGCGACCGAAGTGCACAGCTACATCACCCATGGTGTGCTCTCTGGCCCGGCGGTCGAGCGGATCACGAAATCGGTGATGAAATCGCTGGTGATCACGGATTCCATCGCACCCACCGATGCTGTGAAATCCGCGCCGAATATCCGCATCGTGCCGACCGCGCCGATGTTCGCCCAAGGGATCCTGAACACATGGAAGGGGACCTCGGTCTCGTCGCTCTTTGATACCGAGACGCTGATGCCGATCTATGAGGGGCTCTACGGAAGCTGAGCCCCGCGCGTCAGTCCTTGGGCTCCTGCCGCCTGCGCGCGCGCTCTTCGGGGGTGAGCGAGTCGAGCGAATCGAAATCATTGATGTCGCGCCGCGTGGCGTGGCGATTGCGGTTCAGACGCGACAGGCCGAGCCAGATGACCAGCCCCAGCACGGCCCAGATCAAGCCCTGCACCGCCGCATGCAGCCCCGGCACCAGATAGACGATGACCGCAACCAGCGCGGCGCTCAGACCAAAACCCAGCGCCACATAGATCGTGGTCAGCATCTCGACGATCACCAATCCGATGGCGATCAGGCCCCAGATGCTCCAGTCAGAGAGTGAAAACAGCTCCATCCCTCACATCTCTTTCAGGATCGCGGCGGCCTCGCGGAAGGAATTGGATGGCCCGCCCGGCAGCATGATCAGTTTGGCGTTGTCGGATTTCGACAGGCCCTCCAGCGCCTCGACCTGCATCCGCGCCGTCTGGAAGACCAGCGCATCGCGGGCGTTCTCGCCGGACATGGACTCTGCGATGACGCGATTGGCCTCGGCATTCGCCTCGGCAATCGCGCGGATCGCATCAGCGCGGCGTTGCGCTTCATAAAGCTCAGCATCCGCGTTCAGTTCCGTCGCGCGCCGCACCCCTTCGGCGCGGGTGATGGCCGCACGGCGCTCGCGCTCTGCCGCCAGCACTTCGGCCATAGCTTTCTGCGTGGTCTCATTGAGCCGGACATCGGTGATCTCCGAACGCGAAATCCGGATACCATAGGTCTTGCCCGCATCCTCCAGCGCCTCCAGAAGCGCCACGTTCAGCGACCCGCGATCAGATTGCACCGCGTCGAGTTCCACCTTGCCCAGTTCCGAGCGCACCAGCGATTGCACCAGCCCGATCACGAGGCTGTCGATATTGTTGACCCGAAACACTGCCGCTTCAGGGTTCTCGATCCGGTAGACCACCAGCAATTGCGCACCAAACACCACGTTATCGGCCGAGACGACTTCCAGTTCGATATCATTCAGGACCTGATCATTCACCGGCACTTTGGAATGCACGCGGTCAAGGAAGGGCACGATCACATTGACGCCCGCATCGAGCGTGCGGTGATACGCCCCAAGACGTGTGATGACGAAATTCTGCGCCTGGGGAACAATCTTGAGCCCCATGAGGACTATCAGGACCAGCAGAACGACAAGAGCGAGAATGACTTCCATGGAATTTCCTTCCGGGGCTATGGGTCAGGGGCAGATAAACGGTTCAACTCGCCGCTTCTTCCACAGAGATGTGGCGTGCAAACAGCATGAGTGCAAGGGCGACACTCGCGCAGATTACCATGCCGAAGACCAGCGGCAGCGGTGTGCCGTCATAGGCCAGCGAAATCGGCACGGCGATCAGCGCCGCGCAAACCGTCGAAATCGACTGCACCACCGACGCGCCGATGCCCGCGATATGGCCCAGAGGTTGCAGCGCCAACGCATTGAGATTGCCGAAGGTCAGCCCGATGGAAAAGAACCCCGCGCACATGAAGGCGAAGAACAGAGCGAAATCCCAGGGCGCGGGCAGCCCGATCATCATCAGTCCCAGAAACAGCAGCGAGACGCTCGCCTGCCAGGCAAAGGCCAGTGTCGCGATCCGGCGCATCCCGAAGCGCATGACCATTTTCGCATTGGCCACGCTCGCTGTGCCTGCGACGACTGCCGTGACCGCAAACCAGAAGGGAAAGCTCGCCGCGCGGTCGAACACATCGTCGAAGATCATCGGCAGGTTCGACAGCCAGACATAAAGCGGCGCGAAGGCAAAAGTGAGCGTCATGACATAGATCATGACGCGCGGGTTGCTCACAATCTCGATGAGCGCCGCGCCGATCTTGCGTGGGCTGAGCGGTCGGCGGCGTTCGGGCGGCAGTGATTCCGGCTGGCGCAGCATCAGCCACAGCCCGCAGACCAGCCCGAAGACCACGAAGGCCACGAAGATCATCCGCCAATGCGACGCCCACATGATGCCCGCGCCGATGGCCGGTGCCAGCGCCGGAACCAGCACGAAGAGCGTCATGATGATCGAGGTCACGCGCGCCATGGCCCGCCCCTCATAGAGATCGCGCACCATCGCGGTCGCGACCACGCGCGGGGCCGCGCCGCCAATGCCTTGCAGGAAGCGCGCGGCCAGCAGCATGTCGATGCTCTGCGCCTGAATCGCCAGCACTGCGCCCGCCAGATAGAGCGCGATCCCCCCAAGCAGCACCGATTTGCGCCCGAACGCATCCGACACTGGCCCGCAAATCAATGTGCCCAAGCCCAGCCCCAGCACGAAGCTGGTGATCACCAACTGCCCGCGCGCAGGCGCGTCGGGCGAGAGCTCCTGCCCGATCAAAGGCAGCGCGGGCAGCATCGCATCGAGCGAAAACGCGACCGAGGCCATCATCAGCGCCATCAGCGCCACAAATTCGCCAAAGCGCAGCGGTTTCGTGGGGGTCAGCCAGCGGATCACCGTGGCGTGCCTGTCAGCTCATCAATGACATTCTGCCAGACCTCGACAGGCTGCGCGCCCGAGGTCGCATATTGGCCGTCGATGATGAAGAACGGCACCGCCTGAATGCCGCGCGCACGGGCCGCGCGGTCGGCCTGCGCGATCAGATCGACATCTGCGCCCGCGTCCAGAAGCCGCGCGATCATGTCGCGCTCAAGCCCTGTCTGCGCGGCGAGGTCAAGCAGCACATCGCGCGCCCCGATATCGCGGCCTTCGCGGAAATAGGCGCGAAACAGCGCACTCACCATCGCAGACTGCCGCCCCTCCAGCCCCGCCCAATGGATCAGCCGATGCGCGTCGCGCGTGTTGGGCGTGCGGGTGATTGCGGGCAGGTCCAGCTCCAGCCCTGCGGCTTCGGCGGCTTCCACGACGGGGCGATAGGCGTCGAGAATGCCCTGATCATCGCCGAATTTCAGCGCCAGATAGTCGTCGCGGGCCATGCCCTCGGGCGGCATGTCGGGGTTGAGCTGGAACGGATGCCAGCGGATATGGAACGGGTGATCCGGGCGGCTTTCCAGCGCGCGGTCAAGCTGCGCCTTGCCGATATAGCACCACGGACAGATCGGGTCGGAATGAATGTCGAGCGTGATCATGCGCCCCCCTCGAATGCCACGCGCAGCGCGCGGCGCGACAGTTTGCCATTGGCGCTGCGCGGCAGGCTGTCACAATGGCGGTAAATGCGCGGTTGCTTGTAACGCGCCAAATGGGCGGCGGCGAAATCCTGCAATGCATCCTCGGCCAGCGGCGTATCGGCCGTGTAGAACGCCGCGATGACGCTGACGCCTGCGCGCGGGCTGACTTCTGTGCAGGCAATATCATGAATCGCAGGATGGGCCATCAGCGCGCGCTCAACCTCCAGCGGCGAGACGCGGAAACCGCCGGCATTCATCATGTCATCATCGCGCCCCAGATAGCTGATCGCGCCATCTTCGGACATCAAAGCACGGTCACCGGTCAAGAACCAGTCGCCTTGCAGCGGCAGGGTCGGCACGCCGTCTTCCAGATAGCCCAGCATCAGCCCCGGCTCGTCGCGATGTAGCGCCAGCACGCCTTCGGTGCCGCGCGCAACCGGGGCCAGATCCGGCCCCAGGATCGCGAGCCTGCGCCCCGGCTGTGCGCGGCCCGCAGTGCCGGGCGCTGCCGGCTGCGCGGGGCTGGCAGAAATATAGGTCGAGCATTCCGACATGCCGAGCGCCTCATAGATCTCGGTGCCTGTGGCCGCGCGCCAGGCCTCACGCGTGGCCTCGGGCAGTTTCTCGCCCGCCGACAGCCCATGACGCAGGCGCGGCAGCGCGAGGCGCGCAGGTTCTTTCAGCATCTGCCGGTAAACGCCCGGCACAGCAGCGAAAAGTGTGGCGTCAAAGCGCTTGAGCATCAGCGCCAGCGGCGCGCCCGGATCGGGGATCAGCGCGGTCGCACCAATGGCCCAAGGATCCATCAACCCAGTGCCAAGCGTATAGGTCCAGTTGAACGCGCCCGCATGCAGCACGCGGTCCTCAGCCGTCAGCCCATACCAGCCGTCCCACATCATCCGCCGCGCCCAGATCGCGCGATGGGCATGGACCACCGCACGCGGGCTGCCCCCACTGCCCGAAGTGTAGATGATATATCCGGGCCGGTTCGGGTCGCCCATATGCCAGTCACAGGGCGGCAAGCTTTGCATCGCACGCAGCGCATCCGGCGCAAGCACCGGGGCCGGGTGGTCGGGCATGGCCGCGCCGTCCCCTGCCAGCACCAGCGCAGGCGCGAGCGTGGCGGCCATGCGCGTGATCTCGGGGCCGGTGAGTTGGGTCGAGGTTGGCACGGGCACAAGCCCCGCCGCGATGGCGCCCAGATAGGCGACCGGGAAATCGACCGTATGGCCCAGCCGCATCAGCACGCGGTCACCGGGCACAAGCCCCAAGCGCAAAAGCCCTGTGCCCGTGGCGCGCACAGCCTCGATCAGCCGCGCATAGGACCAGCGCTCGGCCCCGCTTGCACGCAGGATCTGCAGCGCGATCTTGTCAGGGGTCTGCCCGCCTGCGGCCAGCACATATTGCGCCATGTTGAATGGTGCGGGGCAGGGCGGATGCAGGGGCGTGTCAATCAGGGCTTTCATGCGCTCAGAGCTACGCCGCCAAGCGACTGAGCGCAAGCCACTGGTCCCGCCCCGCCCGCGCGGATTGGCGCATTGCGTGGCCCTGCGCGCCGGAGTATCGAGAGCGCCATGACACCGACCATTCCCCTGACCAAGGACCTCGTGCTGATCGGCGGCGGCCATACGCATGCGCTGGTGCTGCGCAAATGGGGCATGGGCGGGCTGCCCGGCGTGCGTGTGAGCGTCATCAGCCCCGGCCCGACAGCGGCCTATTCCGGCATGCTGCCAGGCTATATCGCAGGCCATTACACCCGCGCGGAGCTCGATATTGATCTGGTGCGGCTCGCGCGTTTCGCGGGCGCGCGGCTGATCACCGGGCATGCCACCGCGCTCGATCCGGTCGCGCGCCTGATCACAGTCGCAGGGCGCGCGGAGCCTGTCGCCTATGATGTGGCCTCGGTCGATATCGGGATCACGTCCGAGATGCCCGCGCTGCCGGGATTTGCCGCCCATGGCGTCCCCGCAAAGCCCCTGGGCCGCTTTGCCAGCGCATGGGCTGACTACCTGTCGAACGCCCCTGATCCGCGTGTCGCCGTGATCGGCGGTGGGGTGGCAGGGGCAGAGCTCGCCATGGCGATGGCGCATAGGCTGCGCGCGCAAGGGCTTGCGCCAGATGTCACGCTGATCGACCAGGGCCGCGTTCTGGGCGCGCTTTCGCCGCGCGCGCGCGCCCGCGTGATGGAGGCCATGCGCAGGCTGGGCGTCACGCCCATCGAGCAGGCGCAGGTCCGCGCATTGCGCGCGGGCGTGGTCTGTCTCGCGGATGGGCGCGAGATCGCCAGCGCCTTCACCACGGGGGCGGCGGGTGCGCGCCCGCAGGACTGGCTGGCGGCCACAGGGCTGGAGTGCCATGAGGGCTATCTCAGCGTCGGCCCGACCCTGCAGACCTCCGCGCCTGGTGTTTTCGCGGTGGGTGATTGCGCCCATCTCGCTTTCGCGCCGCGCCCCAAGGCAGGCGTTTTCGCAGTGCGCCAAGCGCCGGTGCTCTATGATAATCTGATGGCGCAGCTCTCCGGCCAGCCCTTGCGCGCCTACAAACCCCAGAGGGACTATCTGAAACTGATCGCGCTGGGCGAGAAGATTGCTGTTGCAGATAAATTTGGCCTGACCTTCCATGGCCGCGCGCTCTGGCGGCTCAAAGACGGGATCGACGCGAAATTCATGCGTCAGTTCCGCGACTTGCCCGCCATGACCCCCGCGCCGCCCGCACAAGCGGCCTCCGGCGTGGCCGAGATCATGGGCGCAGCGCCGCTCTGTTCGGGCTGCGGGGGCAAGGTCGGGCGCGGCGCGCTCGCCTCTGCGCTTGATGCGCTCGCACCGTCCGCGCGCACGGATGTCCTCAGCCTGCCCGGTGACGACGCGGCCTGTCTGGTCATGGGCGATGCACGGCAAGTGATCAGCACCGATCATCTGAGCGCCGTGACGCAGGACCCGGCGCTGATGACGCGGATCGCGGCCATTCACGCGCTGGGCGATATCTGGGCGATGGGCGCGCGACCGCAGGCCGCGCTGATCAGCCTGATCCTGCCGCGCATGTCCGCGACACTGCAGGCACGCACGATGAGTGAGATCACCCATGCCGCGCGCGATGTGCTGGGCGCGGCCGGAGCGGCGCTGGTGGGCGGCCATAGCAGCCAGGGCGCGGCGCTGACTGTAGGCTTCACGGTCACCGGACTGCTGGAGGCCGCGCCGATAACGCTTGCAGGGGCGCAACCCGGCGATGCGCTGATCCTGACGAAACCCCTTGGCGTCGGCACGATTCTCGCCGCCGAAATGCGAGGCATGGCCGATGGCGGCGATGTGCTGGCCGCATTTGCCCAGATGCTGCGCGCACAGGGCGACGCTGCGCAGATTCTCGCAGGCGCGCATGCAATGACGGATGTGACGGGCTTCGGTCTGGCGGGCCATCTCTCGGGTATCTGCCGCGCGTCCGGTACGGGCGCAGTGCTGGACAAGGTCCCTTTGCTACCCGG
>PXDM01000336.1 GCA_003565055.1 Paracoccaceae bacterium | reverse complement strand
CGCCCGGTGTCGGCAAGACGACCATCGCCCGGCTGCTCGCCGATCAGACCGCGATGCGCTTCATCCAGATCAGCGCGATTTTCACGGGCGTGCCCGATCTGCGCAAGGTCTTCGATCAAGCCAAGCTGCGCCGTGACACGGGGCAGGGCACGCTGCTCTTTGTCGATGAGATCCACCGCTTCAACAAATCGCAGCAGGACGGATTCCTGCCGCATATGGAAGACGGCACGATCACGCTGGTGGGGGCGACGACCGAAAACCCGTCTTTCGAGCTGAACGCGGCGCTTCTGTCACGCGCGCAGGTGATCGTGCTGGACCGGCTGAGCCTCGCTGATCTCGAACGGCTCGCGCAACGCGCCGAGCAGGAGCTTGGCCGCGCCCTGCCGCTCGATGGCCCTGCGCGCGAGGCGCTGCTGGAAATGGCCGATGGGGACGGGCGTGCGCTACTCAATCTGGTCGCGCAGGTGATGGGCTGGGAGCCGCGCGGCAAGCTGGACGCCAGCGCGCTCGCCCAGCGGTTGGCCCGCCGCGCGCCGCAATATGACAAATCGGGCGATGCGCATTACAATCTGATTTCGGCGCTGCACAAATCGGTGCGCGGCTCGGATCCGGATGCGGCGCTCTACTGGTTCGCGCGGATGATCGCGGGTGGCGAAGACCCGCGCTATCTGGCGCGGCGCCTGACGCGCATGGCCATCGAGGATATCGGCAATGCCGACCCACAGGCGCAGGCGGTCTGTCTGGAGGCCTGGCAGAGCTATGAGCGCCTTGGATCGCCCGAGGGCGAATTGGCGCTGGCGCAAGCGGTCATCTATCTCGCGCTCGCGCCGAAATCGAATGCGGGCTATGTGGCCTGGAAGGCCGCGCTGCGGCTTGCGAAAGAGACGGGCTCGGCCCCGCCGCCCAAACATATCCTGAACGCGCCCACGAAGCTGATGAAATCCGAAGGCTATGGCGCAGGCTATGCCTATGATCATGATGCCGAGGACGGGTTTTCGGGGCAGGATTACTTCCCCGAAGGCGTGAAGCGCCCGGTTCTCTACCAGCCCGTCGCGCGCGGCTTCGAGCGCGAATTGGGCAAGCGTCTCGACTGGTTTGCCAAGCTGCGCGAGAAGCGCGGCGGGGACCGGGGCTGACGCCCCGGTTCTTGAGTATTTGGGGCAAGAAAATGACAGAAGGTCAGGCGATGTCCGTGGGCAGCCCGTCGAGACTGCGCCGGTTCTTGATCTGCTGATACTGGAGCGTTTTCTCGGCCCCAAGGCGCTCGAAATGGGGGACGAGCTGGCTTTCGGCGCGCGGGGCGACAAGCGCCATTTCCGGCACGCCCATCCCGCAGGAGATATGCACGAGATCGACGGCCAGATCGAAAATCTGCCTTGTGCCGGGATATTGCGGAAAATGGCTTGCGAGCGCTTTGCCGTCGTCTGTTGCGGGGTGGTGCAACCGGGCCTGCCCATAGAGGCGCAGGATTTTCGGCGCGCCGTGATAGGCGCAGAACATCAGCGTCATGCGCGGGCTGTCGAGGATATGGGCAGCGGTTTCATTGCCGCTGCCAGTGAGATTGAGCCAGATCACCCGGTCCGGGGCCAGAACGCGCAGCGCATCGAGGCCCTTGGGCGAGAGATTGACACGCCCCTCGCGCGGGGCGGTTGCCACGAAGAACATCGGCTGTGCGGCGATGAAGGCGGCGTGATCGGGCGCGATGGCGGGAAAGCTGGTGCCCATGCATGTCTCCTGTCTTGTCTCGCCAGTCTATCCTGCCTTGCATGGCCCGACCAGACGTTGACATCTGTGGCGTGGCGGGGAAAGGAAGGCGGGACATGCGGGGGTTATGATGAGCAAGGTGCAGATACGGCAAGTGGGTGCGGAAGATGGCGAGCAGCGGCTGGATCGCTGGCTCAAGCGCCAGTTCCCGCAGCTCACGCAGGGGCTGATCGAGAAAGCCTGCCGCAAGGGCGATATTCGTGTGGATGGTGCGCGGGTGCAGGCCTCGACGCGGGTGCAGCCGGGCGCAGAGGTGCGTATCCCGCCCTTGCCGGACGCGCCCGCGGCCCCGGTCCTGCGCACGCAGAAGATCAGTGTCGCGGATGCGGAGATGATCCAGGCCGCCGTGATGTGGAAGGACCAGCATATCATCGCGCTCAACAAGCCCCCCGGTCTGCCCTCGCAGGGTGGAAGCGGGCAGGGCGCGCGTCATATCGATGGGCTGAGCGAGGCGCTGACCTTCGGCTACAAGGAACGCCCGGTTCTGGTGCATCGGCTCGACAAGGACACGTCGGGTGTGCTCTTGCTGGCACGCACCCCGCGTGTGGCGCGGCGGCTGGCCGAGGCATTCCGTCACCGCCTGACGCGCAAGATCTACTGGGCGCTGGTCGCGGGCGTGCCGACGCCCGCGATGGGCACAATCAAATACGGGCTGGTCAAGGCGGGCGGGCGCGGCACAGGCGAGAAGATGCGCTGTGTCATGCCCGACGAGGTCGCCGGGATCGAGGGCGCGAAGCGTGCGCAGACGGATTTCGCGGTGCTCGAACGGCTGGGCGGGCGCGCGGCTTGGGTGGCGCTCTCGCCGATCACGGGGCGAACGCATCAGTTGCGCGCGCATATGGCTGAGCTCGGTCATCCGATCATCGGCGACGGCAAATATGGCGGCTCGGCGCAGGAAAATCTCGGCGATGGCTGGGGCGCGGGGATTGGTGGTGCGGTCAGCAAGAAGCTGCACCTGCATGCGCGCTCGCTCCGGCTGGAGCATCCGGTGACGGGCGAGACGCTGAGCCTGACCGCGCCTCTGCCCGAGCATATGGCGCAGAGCTGGCAGGTCTTCGGACTCGATCCGCGCGATGTGCCTGCGGACCCGTTCGAGGGGGAGGCATGACGCGCAGGCTGGTCATTTTTGACGTTGATGGCACGCTGGTTGACAGCCAGCGCCACATCCTTGCGGCGATGGAGGGCGCTTTCACAGCGCTCGGGCTGCCCACACCATCGCGCGCACAAGTGCTCGGGATCGTGGGCCTGTCGCTGCCCGTCGCCATGGCAGAGCTTGCGCCCGATCTGGACGCGCAGGCGCAGGCACGGCTTGTCGCAGCCTATAAGGACACATTCGCCGCCGAACGCGCAGCCGCGCTCTCGCCGCTCTATCCCGGCGCGGCAGAGGCGCTTGATGCGCTGGCGCAGCGCGACGGGGTGGTGCTCGCCATTGCCACGGGCAAATCCCGGCGCGGGCTGGATCATCTGGTCGCGGCACATGGCTGGGCGGGGCGTTTCGCCTCGATGCAGGTGGCTGATGATCATCCCTCGAAGCCGCACCCGTCGATGATCGCCGCTTGTCTGCGTGACACCGGAATCGCGGCCGCGCAGGCTGTCATGGTCGGAGATACGCGTTTCGACATAGAGATGGCCGAGGCCGCGGGTGTGGCTGCGCTGGGGGTGAGCTGGGGTTATCATCCGGGCGCGACGCTCGGGGCGCGCGTGATCGACGACTTCGCGGCCCTGCCCGGTGCCTTGGCGGAGATCTGGGGGACAGCATGAGCGGTGGTTGGGTCAAGAAGCGGTTCTGGAGCGAGGTTGCCGTCAGCACGGTTGACGGCGGTTACGGTGTGACGCTGGACGGGCGGGCGCTGAAAACCCCGGCCAAATCCCCGCTGATCGTGCCGACCGAGGCGCTGGCCGAGATGATCGCTGAGGAATGGCGTGCACAGGGCGAGGTGATCGAGCCTGCGCGCCTGCCCGCCACCCGCGCGGCCAATTCCGCCATCGACAAGGTGCGCGGGCAGAAGGCCGAGGTCACGGAGATCATCGCGGCCTATGGCGACAGTGATCTGGTCTGCTACCGCGCCACAGCGCCCGAAGAGCTGGTCATGCGTGAAGCCGAAGCCTGGGATCCGCTGATCGACTGGGCCGCGCATCGCTATGGGCGCAGGCCGCTTGTGCGCGAAGGGGTGATCCACCAGCCCCAGCCGCAAGCGCTGCTGCGCAGCTTTGAAGCAGAAGTCGCGCGGCTCGGCGCGTTTGAGCTGACCGCGTTTCACGATCTGGTGGCGATGAGCGGCTCGCTGATCATCGGACTGGCTGTGCTCGACCGCTTCGCCGCGCCTGATGCGCTCTGGCTCGCCTCGCGCGTCGATGAGGACTGGCAGATCGCGCAATGGGGCAGCGACCCGGAGGCCGAGGCACTGACGCAAGGTCGACGCGACGCGTTCCTGCAGGCCGCGCGATTCTATTTCGCGGCGCGCCGCACAGGTTGAGCGGTCATCACCCTTGCGCCAATTCGCGCGGCACCACGAAATCACGCGCCCTGCCTGTCCCAAGCTGCAACTCGGCCCATTGGTCAATATCGAACTCGGCCACCAGTGTCGCACAGGTCGGAAAGCCTGCAAAACCCGGATGGCTGAGGGGCCTGCGCAGGAGTTGATGCGCAAATTCGGCGATGCCGGGATTATGTCCGAGCATCATGACCGTCTCCGCGCGCGCCGTTTGCAGAGCGCGTAGCATCACTTCTGGCGCAGCCAGATAGAGCGCGGGCTCGAAGCGGGCGGGGCTCTCGGCCGTGAATTCCGCCTGCAACAGCGCCCAAGTCTGGCGCGTGCGTGTGGCATCAGAGACCAGCGCTTCGCCAGGCACATACCCGCGCGCGCGCAGCCATTGCCCGATCAGCGGGGCCGCGCGCAGCCCGCGCGGGGCAAGCGGGCGCTGGTGATCCGTGTCGAGCGGATTGTCCCAGTTCGATTTCGCATGGCGGGTCAGGATCAGGCGCAAGGTCATCGGTGAAATTGCCTCATATGAAATTCGGAATGCGCGGGCAGGCGGCCCCAGCGTTGCGAGACGGGGCAGGCGGCGCGCACGATGCAGCCTCCGGTCATGCAACCCTGCCCATCGGGGCTGTCGAGGAAAGCGTGGCAAGCCGCGACATCATAGCCTTCCGGCGCGAGGGCCGCGACAGGGCAGGCCGTTGCGCAGGGGGCGGCGCAATCCATGCAGGGGTTTTGCGGCACGGGCGCGTCTTCGATGGGCGTGGCGAAACCCAAGGCGCCGCGGAAGGACACCCAGAGCCCGGCCTCGGCATGGACCAGAAACCGCACAGGCGAAGACCAGACCCGCCCAGTGGCCAGCGCCCAGGAATAGAATGGATGCGGCGGGGTGGCCCCGAAGGGAAAGACGGCGCGCGCGGACAAGTCCTGCGCCATGGCGCCGATCACGCGGGTGGACCAGCGGTCCATCGGGTCGGGCGCGCCATCGCGATATTCCGCACTCGCCGTGAAGAACGGCCAGAACGTTCTGGCATCGGGCCCAAGCAGCGCCATCGTGGCCATGCCTTCGGGCAAGGATGCGCGATCGGCCTGACACAGACCCAGCACGGCCAGCCCCTGAGGCTTGGCCAATGCCGCGATCTGGTCCAGTGTGGGCACGGGGATCAGCCTCGCGGTGCAATCTGCGGGGCGCTGTCGCGGATGATACTGCCCGCGCCGTGGTCGGTGAACAGCTCCAGCAAACACGCATTCGGCGCGCGCCCGTCGAGGATCACCACCGCCCGCACGCCGCCTGCAATCGCCGCAAGCGCGGTCTCGGTCTTGGGGATCATGCCGCCTGCGATCACCCCGGCCTCGGTCAGATCACGCACATGTGCGGGGCTGAGCTGCGTGACCACGGCCCCGCTGGCATCCTTCACGCCGGAGACATCGGTGAGCAGCAACAGTCGGTCGGCTTTCAGCGCGCCTGCAATCGCGCCCGCTGCGGTGTCGCCGTTGATGTTAAAGGTCTCCCCCGCGCGGCCCATGCCGAGGGGCGCGATGACCGGGATGAAACCGCCGGTGAACAGGTGATGCAGCAGGTCGGTATTCACCTCGACCGGGCGACCCACGAGGCCCAGTTCGGGGTCATCGGCCTCGCAAGTGACCATGCCGCCATCCTTGCCCGACAGCCCCACGGCGCGCCCGCCCTCGTCCTGAATGGCCTGCACGATGCGCTTGTTGACCGCGCCCGAGAGCACCATTTCGACCACTTCCATCGTTGCGGCATCCGTCACCCGCTTGCCGCGCACGAAGTCGGATTTGATCGACAGCTTGCCCAGCATCTCGTTGATCATCGGCCCGCCACCATGCACGATCACCGGATTGACGCCCACTTGCCGCATCAAGACCACATCGCGCGCGAAACTCGCCATCTCTTCGGCATCGCCCATCGCGTGCCCGCCGAATTTGATCACGACAATCGCGCCCGCATAGCGCTGCAGATAGGGGAGCGCCTCGGACAGCGTCCGGGCGGTGGCAAACCAGTCTTGGCTCATGGGCTTTTGCTTCTTCATCAGGTGAGCCCCGCAATGATCGCGCGGAGCGTGGGAATGCCGAGACCCTTCTCGGAGGATGTCACGACCAGTTCGGGAAAGGCCGCCGGATGTTTCGCGAGTGCTGCGCGCACCTGCGCGAGTGTCTTGTCCTGATCGGCGCTGCTCAGTTTATCGGCCTTGGTCAGCACGACCTGAAAGGTCACGGCGGATTGGTTCAGAAGTCGCATGATCTCGGCATCGACATCCTTCACCCCGTGGCGCATGTCGATGAGCAAAAACGCCCGGCGCAGCGTCGCGCGGCCCGAGAGATAGGCTTTCAGCAGGCGCTGCCATTTCTCGACCACCGGCAGGGGCGCTTTCGCAAAGCCATAGCCGGGCAGATCGACCAGATAATGGCTGTCACCAACCGTGAAATAGTTGATTTCCTGCGTGCGGCCCGGCGTGTTCGAGGTCCGCGCAATCGCCCTGCGGCCAGTCAGCGCGTTGATCAGGCTTGATTTTCCGACATTCGAGCGGCCCGCGAAACAGACTTCCAGCCGATCAGCAGGCGGCAGGCCGTCCATGGCGACAACGCCCTTGAGGAAATCGACCTCGCCGGTCAGCAATTTGCGGCCGGCTTCCGTGGCAAAGGCATCGGGCTCATCGGCAAGGGGGAAGGGCAGGGTCACGCGGCTCTCCTCAAGTGTTCCAGATCGCGGCCCCGAATGGCATCGAGGTTGCGTGTGATCTGCGCGGGTGGCCAGTCCCACCATGCGATTTCCAGAAGCGCGGCGATGGTCTGGTCGTCGAAGCGACGGCGGATTTCGCGCGCGGGATTGCCCGCTACGACAGCATAGGGGGCCACGTCGCGGGTCACGACGGCCTTGGCGGCGATGATTGCGCCGGGGCCGATGGTCAGGCCGGGCAGAATCCAGGCCTCCGCGCCGACCCAGACATCCGCGCCGATCACAGTATCGCCGCGATTTTCGGCCGCCCATGTCGCCGGATCAAAGCCCTCTTCCCAGCCTGCGCCGAAGATGTTGAACGGGTAGGTCGAGAAGCCTGACATGGCGTGATTGGCCCCGTTCATCACGATCCTGCATCCCGTCGCAAAGGCGCAAAACGGCCCTATGATCAGCCGGTCCCCGACCAAATCGAAATGATGCAACACATTGCGGTCAAAAAATTCGGTCGCGTGCTCTGGGTCGTCATAATAGCTGTAGGGGCCGACGCTCAGATTGGCGCGGCCTGCGGCCAGCGGGCGCAGCGCAACGACACGCGGAAAACCGGGCATCGGGTGCAGCGTGTCGGGATCAGGGCCGGTGCTCATGTTGCAAGTCCTGCGCTGTCGCCCAGAGCGATCTCTCCGCCCGCGATCACCCGCGCATAGACGCCGAAATTCGTGTGGCCATAGGGGTCTTCCAGCGCGTCGAGCGTGTTCACGTCGATCCGCCCTGTCGG
>PXDM01000032.1 GCA_003565055.1 Paracoccaceae bacterium | reverse complement strand
CGCCGCCGCCTGCACCCCCAGCGCGAGCGCTTTGCGCAAGGTCTCCTCTGCGAGCCCGTCCAGCGCGTCCTTGCGCAACACGCCCGCGCGCGACAGCCCGGCGAGAAAGCCCGCATTGAACGTGTCACCCGCGCCGACCGTGTCGACGACCGAGACCTCGGGCGCCGTGACATGGCTCACGCCGGTCGCCGTAAACGCCCGGACCCCTTGCGCGCCCAGCGTGATCGCGACGATTTTCGGCCCCCTCGCGCACAAGGCCTGCGCCAGATCCGCAATCTCGCCCTGACCCATCAGCCAGTGTAGATCTTCATCCGAGAGTTTCACGAGATCCGCCTGCGCCATCATCCGCTCAAGCCGCGCGCGATAGGCCGCCTCGTCGCGGATGAAACCGGGACGGATATTCGGATCAAGCATCACGACCCGATCGCCCGCCTGCGCGCAAAGCGCCTCGAAAGCTGCGCCACATGGCTCGCCCACAAGCGAGATGCCCCCGAAGAACATCGCCTCGACAGTCGCAGGCAGCGCCGGCAGTTCCGCCATCGAGAGATCGCGCAGGGCCGTCGCGCTGTCATAGAACGCATAGCGCGCCTGACCACCTGTGAGCGTAACGAAAGCCAGCGTGCAGGGCCGGTCCACCGCAGGCGCGAGGCTGTGATCCACCCCCGCATCGCTCAGGCCTGCGCGCAGTTGCGCACCGAAGAGATCATCCGAGAGCGGGCAGAAAAACCCGGTCGAGACGCCCAGCCGCCCCAGCGCGATAGCGGTGTTGAACACAGCGCCGCCCGCATGGGGCGCGAAACAGGGCTCGCCCGCGGCTGTCTCGCGCGGCAACATGTCGATCAGCGCTTCGCCTGCACATAAGATCATTTCGCGCTCCTCTAGACCCCGCCCAACTCGGCCAGATAAAAGCCAAGCGCGAGAAATGCCAGCCCAAACAGGACCGCGCCTGCGATCTTCCAGACCGACCAGGGCCGTTCGCCCTGCACGCGGCCCGTCTGGCCATTCACGATGAAGCGATAGGATTTGCCGCGATAGCGATAGGCCGCCATCCAGACCGGCAGCAGCAGATGCTTGAACCGCTCGTCGCGATACTCCGTGCTCAGCGTCGTGATACGTTGTTCGTCACCGCCGATCTCGCGCCGGACATCCGCGCGGATCTGCTCGTCCATCAAATGCTTGGCGGCCTCGAACCCATCCGCGAGCGCGATTGTATAGCCCTCGGCGCGAAAGCCTGAGAGGTAGCTGGTGCTGTAGGGCTGCAGATCGGCCATGGTCCAGGGCTCCAGCCGCCGCGCATTGGCGCGCGGCAATGAGGTCGATGCGATCACCAGCAGATCAAGAAAACGTCGCCCGGTGCGCCCCGAGACGGGCTGCCAGCGTGTGCGCCGCTCGCGCCGCTGGTTTTTCCCTCGTCCCACAGTCACGTAGTAATGCGTCCCGCGCTGGCCTGAATAGCGCGACTGCGTCTGAGCATCGAAAGCCCAGTAAGGGACATAGAGCCCGTTCAGCTTGCCCGTGCTGCGTGCATATTGCGCAAGCGTGTTCGGCGCGAACCACAACCCCTTGAGCCATTTCCCCATTCGCTCATGCGCTTCCCGTTCACTGCGCCGAAATGCGATCAGAGCATGGGGTTTGATATGGCGATGTGTGCCCGTATCCGTCACCACAGGGCTCGCGCAGAAGGGGCAATCGGCGGAATGCACATGCGCCTCGAACTGGACATCCGCGCCGCAGGTGTCGCAATGTACGACGCGCGTCTCCTCCATGTCTTCGGCGGGCAGCTCTTCGGCAAGCGCCTGATGCAGATCGAGCGATTGCAGCACTTGCACGCGGGTGCTGTCATCGGTCTGCGGGATCGGTTGTTCATGGCCGCAATAGGCACAGCTCAGCCGTGCCTCGCCCGGTGTGAACCGCAAGGACGCGCCGCATTGCGCGCAGGGAAACCGGTGTTCAAGCTCAGTCGGCGCCATGCTCTGCCCTAGATCATTACCCCAAGCGCCACCCTGCAGCATGCCGCTTCATCGTGCAAAAATACTCAAAAATTCAGATTCTAGTGCGCCGGTCCAAATGGGAATGAGGCCCGATCAGCCCGCAGGGGGCGGCGGTGGCGGCATGCTGGCAAAGAGCCGTGCGAGCGCAGGCACATCCCCTGCAGGCAGCCAGCCGGCCTGCCCTTCGGTCCAGACCAACGTCTCGCGCGTGATCTGGCCTGCGAGTTGTGCTTGCGCGAAGGGGCCGCGCGTCTGGCCGTTTTCGGCAATATGCCACATCGGCTCTGCGGCGGGCGGCGGTGGGGGCGGCGGGGCCGCGCCTGCGCTGGCTTGCGGCTGTCCCATGCCCTGGGCCATCGCCATGCCCATGCCCATCCCCATACCGGCCCCAAGACCTGCGCCCATGCCCCCGTCACTGCCGCCTTCGGCGGCTTTCTGCATGGCCTGCGCGGCGGAAAACTGCGTGAACTTGTTGAGATCGCCCACAATCCCCATCGAGGTCCGTTGATCGAGCACTTTCTCTACCTCGGGCGGCAGCGAGATATTCTCGATGTAGAATTCGGGCATCTCCAGCCCGTATTCGCCAAGCGTCGGCGCAATCGCCTTGGTCACGACATCCGACAGGTCCTTGGTATTCGCCGCCATATCCAGCGCCGGGATCCCGCTCGCGGCCAGCACCCGGCTAACTTTTTGCACCACGATATTGCGGATTTGACCCGATATCTTGTCTTGCGTGAAATCCCCGTCGGTGCCCACGATCTCGCGCATGAAGGGGGCCGGATCCTGCACCCGGATCGCGTAAGAGCCGAAAGCGCGCAGCCGCAATGGCCCGAATTCCGGGTCGCGCAGCATCACCGGGTTCTGCGTGCCCCATTTCAGCCCTGCGAAGCGGCGCATATTGACGAAATAAATCTCGGATTTGAACGGCGAGTTGAAACCGTGATCCCAATGCTGCAGCGCCGTCATCAGCGGCATGTTGTTGGTCTCGAGCATGTAAAGACCCGGCGCGAAGATATCGGCAAGCTGGCCCTCATGGATGAAGACCGCCATCTGACCTTCACGCACAGTGAGCTTGGCTCCATACATGATGGAATTGCCATAGCGCTCGAAGCGATAGACCATCGTGTCGCGACTGCTGTCGGTCCATTCGATGACATCGATGAACTGACCTTTGAGAAAGCTGAAGACCATTGCGTTACCTTTTCCCTGTTCGGGCAATTTCAGTGGCACTATCGCTCAACTCGCGCCGCCCATCAACTCACTTGCGATCTGGCGAATGATCGGGCGGGCTTCGGGCTCGCGCATGCCGGGGCGCAGGCGCGGATTGTAGAGCATGCGCAGCAACTGCTCATCCAGCTCTGTCAGGACCGCGAATTCGGCAGTGTCGTTGAACAGCGACGGGCGCACGCGCGGGCTGTCATTGGGCAGCCCGAGCCCTTGGGCAAGCTCTTCGTAATAGCAGGCCATGCGCGACAGATCGGGCAGCTCTGCGCGGATGATCGCCAGCGCATCGGTGTAGGTGTCATCACCCCCGCGTGCATAGGCCAGCACCAGACAGGACACGGAAAGCGGCAAATTGCGCACCAGATCGAGCGTGACCGCGTCCACCCCCGGCATGATCTGGCGCAAACGCGGTGCGATTGCCTGCCTTTCGGCTTCATTCACGACCAGAATATGAAAATTCCCGCCGCTGTCGACGCGACTGACAGGATGGCGCGTCAGGCTCGCCAGCCGCGCGGCGTAGTTGGTAACAAAGGCTGTATCGGGCCGACGCAATGCGTCCGCCGAAGCGCCGAAGTGCAGCTGCATCCGCACGGGGCTATCCCAGCGACGCAGGGTCGAGGGCGTCTTGCGCTCAACCAGTTGCCCCCCGATAAGCGTGTATTCATCATGAAGCGCGATGCGCACGAACGCTTGCTCAATATCGCGTTCAGTGATGGGCAGGTCTCGCGGATTGCGCTCGCGCCGCAGCAACCCGTCAGCGACGCGCCGCGCCTCCAGTCTGGCAAAATGGGCCGTGACACGATCATCAATGATCTGCTCCTGCGGCATGACCGTTCGCTGGGGCCGGGGCAGGGGCGCCGCACTCGCAGCAGGCGCGGTGACAACCGGCGTCGGTTGCTGAGCCAGATCGCAACCGCTGAGCGCAAGCAGGCCGCTCACGGCAAGGCACAGGCCGCCAAACGCCCCGCTGCGGAGGTGCTGGCATTGCTGACCCTGTCGAACGGCCCGGAGCATCCCGCTATGCCGGGGCGCGTTCCGGCGCGCCTGCGTCGCGCGACCGCGCAGCGCTCAGGGATTTGCGCAGCTCGGATTCCATCTTGACGAGCTCTTCCTCGGCCGCGACGCGCTTTGCCCGGCCTTCATCAGCGATCTGCAAACTGTCTTCAATCGTGGCGATCAGGGTCTCGTTGGCTTGTTTCACGGCCTCAATGTCGAAAACACCGCGCTCGACCTCCTCTCGCACTTCGCGATTGGCCTGCCGCAGATTTTCCGCATTCGACGTCAGCAATTCATTCGTCAGATCATTGGCCGCACGCACCGCCTGCGCCGCTTCGCGCGAGCGCTGGATGGTGAGCGCTTGCGCAAGCTGTGTCTCCCAGAGCGGCACTGTGTTCACCAGCGTCGAGTTGATCTTGGTGACCAGAGACTTGTCATTTTCCTGCACCAGACGGATCGAGGGCAGCGATTGCATCGTGACCTGCCGTGTGAGCCTGAGATCATGCACGCGCCGCTCCAGATCGTCGCGCGACGCGCGCAAGTCACGCAATTCCTGCGCCTTGAGCACCTGATCGGCTTCGGGTGCAGCATCCACTTCCGCCTGTTTCGCCGGGATATCCTCAGCGTCGAGCGTTTTCAGCTTGGCTTCGCCCGCCGCGATGTAGAGCGCGAGCTCATGGTAAAACTCCAACGTCTTTTCATAGAGTTTGTCGAGTGCTTTGATGTCCTTGAGCAGCGCTGTCTCATGGCCCAGCAAATTGCCCGTGATGCGGTCGATCTGGCTCTGGACCGTGTTGAAGCGTTCCTGAAACCGCACCATCGGGGCCGCTTTGCCGGTCAGGCGTTCCCACCAACTGCGCTTGCGGCGGGCGTCAAGCTCGTTGACAGAAAATCCGCGCAAGGTTGTGACCATCTCGCGCAGCCCATCGCCCGCAGGGCCGAGATCCTTGTTCTTCACATCGACCAGCATGGACTGGCTGATCTGCTGCAGATCGGATTGCGCGCGGGCACCAAAACCGATGATTGTGCTGGTCTGGGCCATGTCGATTTCTGCCATCCGCGCGCGGATCAACGCGGCATCTGCATCAGGCGCGTCGTCCAAGGCCACCAGCGTGCCCGACGGCTCGGCCAGCGGGGTCTGCACCAGCGTGTCAATCTCTTGCGTGAGGTCTTCGGCCTGTTTGCGGATCGTGTCTGTCATTGCAGTGCCTCTCTGTTGTCCCAAATTTGTACGTTTTATTTCAATTGCTTGCGCGCAGCCCTTCACGCTCCAGTCGTTCGCGCAGGACTTCGATCTCGATATCAAGCGCGGTGCGATCATTGGCCAGAAGCGCTTCGCGGCGCAGGGCGAAGCGGCTCTCCAGATCGTCGAGAAGCGCCTCATATTCGACCTTGGCCGAGGCATCGCGCTGGCGCGCCTGCAGATCGGCGAATTTGATGGTCGCGTCGCGCGCGCCGATCAGGTAGACGCCGAGGTAACGCCGCGCTGCCGTCATGCGACGCGGATCATCTTCGATCACACGGAAAAACTGCCGGATATTGGCGTTGAACGCGTCGATCCGCCGGATGAGCGCACGATCACCACTGCGCTTGATCGCCTCGGACATGTCACTGAGATAGGTCTCCGCCTCGCTCACAGCGCGCGCGGCGCGATCCGTGGCGAATGTGTCCACGCCGTCCATCCCCTTGTCGCGCAGTGGGTCAGGTCCGAATGCACCGAAATGCAGCACAGCGCCCAAGCCCCCGAGCAGGAGCGCGGAAAACAGACCCGAGGGCAGGGCGGCGATGGCCAGACCCGCGCCCGTCAGCACCGATGCGAACATCTTGCGCGGGATGGCCGGGCGCCGCGCGACCTTGCGCGCGTCATAGGCCGATTGCGCCAGCACGCCTTCGCGGGTCAGCCATGCCGCGAGCATCAGCGCCCCGAAGGCCGCGAGGTTCATTGCAAGCCCGGTTGGTGACTTGAAGAAAGCCCCGAGGGCGAAGAGGAAGGGCATGACGAAGAGGAAATTCACCCGCGCACCAACCGGATGCGGCTTTAAGGGCGCAGGGGCAGGGCCGTCTTCTGCGCCAGGGCTGTAGCGCCCGCCAAAACGCTGGCTCATGACGTCAGCCCCCGACCATTGCGACATAGACCATCAGCGCCAGAAGCAGGGCATAGGACGTTTTTTGCAAACCTGTCGCTGACATGACTCACCACGCTCCGAACTCATCTGTGGCTGACTATAAGGGAAGTAAACGGCATTTGAAAGACGCGCCCAAAGCGCGGCGGTTCCCTGATTATAAAGATATGCGCAATCTGCCGTGATGATCCGCCGAACTCAGGTCTTTTTGTCTGGCCTGCGTGGACGCTGTTGCTTGCGCATCTCTGCAGATCTGCTCGGTTTCGCGCGCGGACGCGCCGCAGGCTTGTCGCTCCGGCCTGCCTTGCGCGCGCGCCCGGCTTGGGGCTGTTCTTGCGCGGGATCCTGCCCCAACTGCTCGCGCAGCACGCGCGGTTTGACCTCTTCAACCGCGCCGCGTGCCAGTGTGCCCAACTGGAACGGGCCGTAACTGATGCGGATCAGCCGGTTGACACTGAGCCCGACATGACCCAGCGCGCGGCGGATCTCGCGGTTGCGCCCTTCGCGGATGCCGATGGTCAGCCAGGCATTCGCGCCCTGCTGGCGGTCGATATTCACGATCATCGGCTGAAACCGTTCCCCGTCAACCACAACGCCATTGCGCAAGGGTGCGAGGATCGTGTCATCCGGTGCCCCGTTGACGCGGACGCGGTATTTCCGCAGCCAGCCCGTGCTCGGGAGCTCAAGCTTGCGTTTGAGCGCGCCGTCATTGGTCAGGAGCAACAGCCCCTCGGAATTGAGATCGAGCCGCCCCACGGACATGACGCGCGGCAGATCGTCCGGCAGGTTCTCGAAGACAGTCGAGCGCCCTTCTTCATCGCGCGTTGTCGTCACGAGACCCAGCGGCTTGTGATAGAGCCAGAGCTGGGCAGGCTCCGGCTGAGGCAGCGGCTTGCCGTCAACAAGGATGCGGTCGCGCTCGGTGACGTTGAGCGCGGGGCTGTCGATCTTGCGCCCGTTCACGCTGATCCGACCCGCTACGATCATCGCCTCCGCTTCGCGCCGCGAGGCGACGCCCGCGCGCGCCAGCACCTTGGCGATCCGTGCACCGCTCGGCGTGTCGTCCGTCATCGCTGAACTCCTCCCGGACGCGGTCTCATGGTCGCCAGCGCAGGAAATTTGCGATCATGCGCAGGCCGGTCGCCTGCGATTTCTCGGGGTGGAATTGCGTGCCGATGATCGTGTCGCGGGCGACAATCGCCGTGACGGGGCCCGCGTAATCCACATGCGCCAGCAGATGCGCAGGATCGGCGACATGCATCTGATAGGAATGCACGAAATAAGCATGGTCGCCCGTCACCACCCCATCAAGCACGGGATGCGGGCGGTCGATCACCAGATCATTCCACCCCATATGCGGGACCTTCAGCTGCGCATCCGCTGGGTCAAT
>PXDM01000472.1 GCA_003565055.1 Paracoccaceae bacterium | reverse complement strand
CGGCCAGGGCTGGCTGATCCCGGAACTGATCGAGCACTCGGGCCGGTCGTTCAACGGGATCGTCAACACGCAGTGGCTGTCCACCGAAGGGGGGTTCGGCATCCCGCTGGGGGTGTCCACGGCCTTTGTCTTCCTGTTCGTGCTGTTCGGCGCGCTCCTCGACAAGGCGGGCGCGGGCAACTACTTTATCAAGCTGGCGTTTGCCGGGCTCGGGCACCAGCGCGGCGGCCCGGCCAAGGCCGCCGTCGTGGGCTCGGGGGCGACCGGGCTGATCTCGGGCTCCTCCATCGCCAATGTGGTCACGACGGGCACGTTCACCATCCCGCTGATGAAGCGCGTGGGCTTCACCTCCGAGAAAGCGGGCGCGGTTGAGGTCTCTTCCTCGGTCAACGGTCAGATCATGCCGCCTGTCATGGGCGCTGCGGCCTTCCTCATGGTCGAATTCGTGGGGATTTCCTATATCGAGGTGATCAAGCACGCTTTCATCCCGGCGGTGATCAGCTATATCGCGCTGATCTATATCGTTCACCTCGAAGCCTTGAAAAACGGCATCCCCGCACTGGGAACAGGGGCCAACCTGCTGACGATGTTCTGGAAAACGGCTCTGGGCTTCGCAGTGACCGGGCTCGCGTTTTACGGTGTGATTGCGGGCGTCGGTTTCCTGCGCGATGTGGCTCCGGCGATCTCGGATACCGTGATCCTGCTGGTGGTGCTGGCGATCTATCTGGGCTGTCTCTGGGTGGCGGCTGGGCGGCCTGAGCTGGAAATGGACGACCCGAACGACAAGGACATCAAACTGCCCGTGATGCGCGACGTCTTCCCGACCGGGTTGCATTTCCTGCTGCCCATCGTGGTGCTGGTCTGGTTCCTGATGGTCGAGCGCCAGTCTCCTGCCAAATCGGCCTATTTCGCCGTGATCACGATGCTCTTCATCATCCTCACCCAGCGCCCGATCAAGGCGTTCCTGCGCCGCCAGGGCAATGTCATCGCCGAATTGCGCCAAGGCGTCGCGGATCTGGTCGATGGCATGATCGCGGGCGCGCGCAACATGATCGGCATCGCGGTTGCGACCGGGGCGGCCGGGATCATCGTGGCGACGGTCACCCGCACGCCCATCGGCACAGAACTCGCCGGGCTAGTGGAAATGCTCGCACTCGGCAACCTTTTCCTGATGCTGCTTCTGGTGGGCGTGTTCTCGCTGATCCTCGGCCTCGGGCTGCCCACGACTGCGAATTACATCGTTGTCTCGTCGCTGATGGCAACAGTGGTCGTCAGCCTCGGCGCGCAGGAAGGGCTGATCGTGCCGCTGATCGCAGCGCATCTTTTCGTCTTCTATTTCGGGCTCATGGCCGATGTGACGCCACCTGTGGGGCTTGCGAGTTTCGCGGCCTCTGCAGTCTCGGGGGGCGATCCGATCAGAACCGGCTTTCAGGCGTTCTTCTACAGCCTGCGCACGCTCGCGCTGCCCTTCCTCTTCATCTACAACCCGACTCTGATCCTCTATGGTGTCGATCTCGGGACAGCGGCGGGGCTCGCGCAGGCGGGTTTCATCTTCGTGGTCGCGACCTTCGCGATGCTGCTTTTCGCCGCGGCGACGCAGGGCTATTTCCTCGCCCGCTCGAAGATCCACGAATCCGCAGCGCTTCTGCTGGTGGCCTTCACGCTCTTCGTGCCGAATTTCTGGCTCGACAGGGTGCAGCCGGAATTTGAACGCCTGTCGGGGCTGCAATTCGAGGAGGTGCTGACGGCTGCATCGCCGGGCGATCAGTTGCGCATCGAGGTCTCCGGCCCGGATTTCAACACGGGCGCGCCGCGTAATCTGACGCTTGTGCTCGACATTGACGACACGCCGGGCGCGCAGCGGCTCGCCGATACGGGGCTGTTCCTGATGCCGGACGACGACCGGATGGTGCTCGATGAGCCCATGTTCGGCAGCCCCTTCCAGCAAAGTCTCGGCGATTTCGACTTCTACGGGCGTGAACAGGTTGAACTGAGCGCAGTTCTGCGTCCTGCCGACCGGATGCCGGAACAGCTCTTCTACATTCCGGCGCTGCTCCTCCTGCTCGGCGTCATCCTGCTGCAGCGCCGTCGGCAGACCCAACCGGCCTTCTGATCCGACGTTTTTTCATCTTTGCACAAATATCCCGGGGGGCGGGACCGTAGGGACCGGGGGGCAGAGCCCCCCAAACCCGCTCAGAACATCGCGTGTTCGCCCAGAAGGGCTTCTGCCTCGCCGCGGATCAGTGCTGCGTAATGCGCCTGCAACCTGTCCGTGCCGAATTCCGGTGTGGCCTCGGCATCATAACGCTGTTGCTCCGCATCCCAGACCAGCATCGACTCGGTGGCATAGTAGCGTCCGATCCGCGCGAATTCCGCTTTGTCGCGCAGGTTCGGTGACAGCCGCCCGAACATGCTCAAGCCCGCGATGATCCCGTCAATCAGCGCGACGGGAACCCGCCGGAAGCGCGCGGGCTGCCCGATAAGATCGAAGAGCATCTGCCCCTGTTCGCGTGGCGTCATTGCAGGGCCGGGGCCGCCAATCGGCAGGATGCGTCGCGCGCGCTCGGGGGCGCTCAGACAGCCGGTGAGATATCTCGCCAGATCGCGGTCGCTGATGGGTTTGCAGGCGGTTAGGCTGCCATCGCCAAAAATCAGGAAGGGCTTGCCCGACTGCACGCGCTTGACCTGCCCTGAGAGCGACTTGAAAAACGCTGTTGGCCGGACGATCGACCAGTCAAGCGCGCTCGCCTGCAGCGCAGTCTCGAAAGCGAGTTTGGCGCGTTGGAATTCGAGGAGCGGTTTTTGCACGCAGATCGCGGAGAGCAGCACGAATTGCCCGATACCACAGGCTTTTGCAGCTTCGAGCACATGCAGATGTGCGCGGTAATCGACCGCCCAGGCATCCCGCGCGCGCCCGGAGCGCGAGGCCATGCAAGACAGGATCGCATCCCCCCCGAGCACCGCGATGGCGCGTCGGACTGCCGCCGGATCGTTGAAATCGACGGTGGATTGCCGGGCGCCTTGTGGCAACTCGCGCGGGCTGCGGGTCAGGCAGGTGACGCGGTAGCCATCCGCCAGAAGCTGCGCGCAGGTCGCAAGCCCGATTGTGCCAGTCGCCCCCAGCAGGATCACATGTCGGTTCGGATGTTGCATCGCGCCAGCCAGCCTGTTTCTGCGACACCATCGCCGCTTGGTGGGGCGATCACAAGCCCTTAGCCGCCGTCAATCGCGCCATAACTGCCGCTGAAAAAACTGAGCCCCGCACCGCTGCGCGTCTGCACGCGCAAGACCTCACCCACGACGATGGCATGATCGCCGCCCGGATGCAGCGCGTGGCGCGCGCATTCAAACCGCGCGAGACAGCCCGGCAGCAACGGCACATCGCCCAGACCTATTCTCAAATCCGGCAGGTCGAAATCCATGCCATTGGCCGCGAAATGCTGCGCCAACGCGAGTTGGTCCGCTGCGAGCACGTGGATCGCAAAATACTCCGCCTGCGCAAAAGCCTCAAACCGGCGCGAGAATTTGCCTGGCGCCCACATCACCAGCGCAGGTTCCAGCGACAGGGCTGCGAAACTATTGGCCGTGATCCCCATCGGCCCGGTCTCGGTCTGCGTCGTAATGACTGTCACGCCTGTCGCAAAACGCCCCAGCGCATCGCGAAAGTCACGCTGATGCGCGGCATCCGGGGTGAAGCTGGCCTCGGTCATGATCGTGCCGTCCATCTGCTCGGTCCTTGTCCTGTGCGGCCCTCGCGCGAGAGATAACGCCCGCGCATGCTCAGGCAAGGGCTACTTCGTCTCGTTCTGCGCCTTGCCGAAGACGGCGTCCTGCAGCGTGCTGACCGCTTGGGCCAGTCGGGGCAGGCGGCGCAGCACCTTCCGGATCTCCAGTTGGGTCTCGAGCTTCGTCGCAGGATCTCCCAGAATGGTGCGGCCGGAAGGCACATTCGTATAGACCCGGCTCGCACCGCCGACGATGACATCATCGCCGATGAAGATATTGTCATTCACCGCGACCTTGCCTGCCAGCAACACGCGATTACCGATCCTTGCCGAGCCCGCAACGCCCGCCATGCCGCACATCATGCAATCCTCGCCCATCTGGACATTATGACCGATCTGGCAGACCGAGTCGATTTTCGTGCCCGATCCGATCACCGTGTCGCGGATCGTGCCCCGGTCGATGGAGGAATTCGCGCCGAGTTCCACATCATCGCCGATCCGCACCGCGCCCAGCGACTGGATGCGGTGCCAGCGCTGCGTGCGGATCAACCGCTCGCCCGAGAGCGTCGCGCGCACATCTTCCGCGCCCGAAGGTTCTGGCGTCACGAAACTGAAGCCGCAGCCCCCGACCACGCTGTTGGGCTGGCCGATATAGCGATCCCCGATCACGCAGCGCGCGCCGATCCGCGCGCCCGCATGCAAGATCACATCGCGCCCGATCACCACATCCTCGGCCACGGTCACATTCGCAGCGATCCGTGCGCCCGGGCCGATCTTCGAGCGCGCGCCGATGCTGGTGAAGGGGCCGATCTGCGCGCCTTGGGCGATCTCGGCTGTCGGGTCGATGAAGGCCTGGGCATGGATGCCCCCGCCAAACGCATAGCCCGGATCGAGCAATTCCGCGACCCCGGCCATGGCCCAACGCGGGCGCGGCGCGAAAATCGCGGCCTGAAGCCCCAGCGCCTGCCAATCCGCACCTGCCCAGAGCATCGCCGCGCGCGCTTGTCCTTTTGCGAGACCCGCGGCATATTTCGGCGTCGTTGCCATGGCGAGGGCCTCTGGCCCTGCATCGGCGGGTTCTGCAGCCGAGGTGATGCGCAGCGTTGTGTCGCCTGCGGCCTCAAGGCCAAGCGCTGCGGCGATGTCCGCGATTGTGTGCGACATGAAACGATCCATCCGATTTTGGCTCCTGTCTTAGCGGCTCGCGCGCCAAGGGACCAGCCCTCGCGCTTCACTTCGCGCGACGCGGCCTGTAGTCCTGATGCATGTTGCGGCTTCAGGATATCGCCCTTTCACCTGTCTATCTGGCGCAAGCGCTGGGGTTTCTCGTGCGTGTCCCGCGCTTGCCGGAGGCCGCCGGGCCACGGGCGGGCCGCATCGGGCAGGGACCAGAGCTGCGTCTGTTGATCCTTGGCGATTCGTCGGGCGCCGGCGTCGGGGTGGCGGAACAGGATCATGCGCTGACAGGACAGATGCTCAAACACCTCAGCGCGACGCATGACGTCCATTGGCGGCTGATCGCGCGCTCAGGGGCCACCACAGCGGGGGCGCTCGCGATGCTGCGCGCGGTTGACGGCCGCTTTGACACGGCAGTTCTGGCGCTTGGCGTCAATGATGTGCTGCGCCAGACGCCGCGCGCGCGCTTCGCAGCACGGCAATCCGAGTTGATGGACCGGTTGCAATCGACGCATGGTGTGACGCAGATCCTCGCCTCTGCGGTCCCGCCTCTGGGCGCGTTCGAGGTGGTCCCGATGCCGCTGCGGGCCTATTTCGGGCACAGGGCGCGCGTGTTGGACGCGGAATTGCAAGACGTTTGCAAGCGCATGGGCGCTGTGCATGTGCCCTTAGATCTGGACCCGGCACCGCATTGGCTGGCAAGCGATGGGCTACATCCGGGCGCGGCGCTCTATGCCGAATGGGGTCGGCGGATGGCGGGGCTTGCCTCGCGCGGGGTTTCCTGACAGGACATGCGGCGAGAGGACACGCAGATGGCAAAACCTGACAAACCGGAAAAACGCCCGCAACTGGTTTACACGCTGCTGGTGGAGCTTGGGCGCAGCGCAGAGGACGATCTGCCTGCCGATGCCACCGGGGCGGCGCTCCTGATCTACGCGACGGGCGTGGATGAGGCAGAGGCGGTGCGCGAAGCCGTTGCGGTTCTGAAAACCGCCGGGGTCGCGCCGCTCAATGTCACAAGCTACGGCACGCTGGAAGAGCGGCTGGCGGCGGGCGACACTGTGCCCGAGGAAGAGCGCGAACTGATGGCGCGTGCGCTGGACGAGAATGCCGTGATCGTCGCGCAGAAGACCTATTTCACAGGTGAGGAAGATGGCGATTGAGCCTGTTTGTCCGGTTGCGCTCACCGCTGATCTGATCCGCTGCCCCTCGGTCACGCCTGAAGAGGGCGGCGCGCTGATCTTGCTGGAACAGCTGCTGTGCGAGGCCGGGTTTGACTGCACGCGCGTTGACCGCGCAGGCACGCCCAATCTTTTCGCGCGTTGGGGCGCAAAGGGGCACGCGCGAACCTTCGGCTTCAATGGTCACACGGATGTCGTGCCGCTGGGCGACCCGGCGGATTGGACCCGCGCGCCTTTCGGGGGCGTGGTGGAGGCAGGTCGCATCTGGGGACGCGGGGCCTGCGACATGAAATCGGGCGTCGCGGCTTTCGTCGCGGCAGCAGTGGATTTCGTGCGCGCGACCCCGCCCGACGGGGCGGTGATCCTTGCGATCACGGGCGATGAGGAAGGGCCGGGCAAGGATGGCACCGTCGCGCTGCTCGACTGGATGGCCACGAAGGGCGAGGCGATGTCGGTCTGTCTGGTGGGCGAGCCGACCTGCCCCGAGACCATGGGCGAAATGATCAAGATCGGGCGGCGCGGCTCGATGACGGTCACAGTGACCGCGACAGGCGTGCAGGGCCATGCGGCCTATCCGCATCGGGCGAAAAACCCACTGCCGGTGCTGGTGCGTTTTCTTGATCGCTTGGCGCAGCAAAAGCTGGATCAGGGCTCCGCGCATTTCGACCCTTCGACACTGGCGCTGACCACGATTGATGTCGGCAATCCCGCGACGAATGTGATCCCCGCAAGGGCGCGGGCGGTGTTCAACATTCGGTTCAATGATCTGCATTCCGGGGCGTCGCTCACCGACTGGGTGACGCGTGAAGCATCAGAGGTGAGTAAAAACAGTGGGGTAACGCTCGACCTTGACGTGAACATTTCCGGCGAGAGTTTTTTCACGCCACCCGGACCGCTGGTCGATCTGGTGGCGCAGGCGGTAGAGTCGGAATGTGGCGTGGCCCCGGTCCTGTCGACCTCTGGCGGGACATCAGATGCGCGATTTGTGAAGGATCACTGTCCGGTCGTCGAATTCGGACTGGTGGGCACGTCGATGCATCAGGTGGATGAATATGCCGAAATAGCACATATTCATACCCTTAAGGCCGTTTATTCACGTATTTTGCGCGGCTATTTCGTATGAGCTTGCAGGTCGGTCTGACACAGGATCTCGCAACCTGCCATGCGTTGCGGCGAGCTGTCTTCATCGAAGAGCAATCCGTGCCGGAGGCCGAAGAAGTCGATGGGCGAGACGCGGAGGCGCTGCATCTTTTGGCAAAGATCGACGGTGAAGCCGTTGGTTGTGCACGGATTTTGATAAAGGGCGAGACGGGAAAAATCGGGCGGGTCTGTGTGTTGCGCGCCTGTCGTGGGCAAGGGATCGGCGTGGCGTTGATCCATGCCGCGCTCGCGGTCTTGCGCGATGTGCCGGGGGTTACGCAAGCGCGGCTCGGGGCGCAGACGCATGCGCTGGAATTTTACACGCGGTTGGGGTTCAAGACTGTGGGGCCGGAATATCTCGACGCCGGCATTGCGCATCGCGATATGGTGCGCGATCTGCAGGTTTCGCAATGACTTGGCGCGATGGGCGTGTTAGGGGCCGCGCATGATGTGCATTCTTTCCGGCCCGCCCCCGTCACGCCCCACCCACCCGACCCCGGCAGGGGCTGTGCCCCTGCCTTGCGTGCCGG
>PXDM01000534.1 GCA_003565055.1 Paracoccaceae bacterium | reverse complement strand
TGGCTCGCGCGCGGGCCGTTCGGGCATTTCATCGACGGGGCGTTTACTGCGCCATCTGCGTTGTTTGAAACCCGCAACCCGGCGCGCGACGAGGTGTTGGCCGAGGTCTCGCAAGGCAGCGCGGCGGAGATTGACGCGGCGGTGCAGGCCGCGCGGGCGGCATATCCGGCATGGTCGGCGCTGCCCGGTCATGCTCGCGCGCGGTATCTCTATGCGCTGGCGCGGCATCTCCAGAAACGCGAGCGGCTGTTTGCGGTGCTCGAAGCGCTCGACAACGGCAAGCCACTGCGCGAGGCGCGGGATGTGGATGTGCCGTTGGCCGCGCGGCATCTCTATCACCATGCGGGCTGGGCGGAACTGGTGGCCGAGGAATTTCCGGGGCAGGGGCCGCATGGCGTTTGCGGGCAGATCATCCCGTGGAATTTCCCGCTTCTGATGCTCGCGTGGAAAATCGCGCCTGCGCTGGCGGCGGGCAATACGGTCGTGCTGAAACCGGCCGAATACACGCCACTGACAGCGCTTCTCTTTGCCGAAATCTGCATGGAAGCGGGCCTGCCTGCGGGGGTGGTCAATATCGTGACCGGCGACGGGGCGACCGGCGAAGCGCTGGTCGCGCATCCGGGCGTGGACAGGATCGCCTTCACAGGCTCGACCGAAGTGGGCCGCGCCATCCGGCGCGCGACCGCGGGCAGCGGCAAGGCGCTGACGCTGGAACTGGGCGGCAAATCGCCCTTCATCGTGCTGGCCGATGCCGATCTCGATGCGGCAGTCGAAGGCGTGGTCGATGCGGTCTGGTTCAACCAGGGCGAGGTCTGCTGCGCGGGCGCGCGTATCCTCGTGGCCGAGGCCGTTGCGGCGCGGCTCCAGGACAAGCTGCGCGCGCGGATGGCGGCGCTGAGGGTCGGCGATCCGCTGGACAAATCCACGGATATCGGCGCGATCGTGCATCCGCGCCAACTGGCCCGCATCCGCGATCTTCTGGCGCAAGGCGTTGCGGCGGGGGGTGTCCTGCATGCAGGGACCGCGCCCGAGGGCTGCTACTGCGCCCCTCATGTGATGCTTGAGGTATCGCCCGCAAATCCTTGCTTCAATGAGGAAATATTCGGACCTGTCGCCACAGTGACGACCTTCCGCACCCCGCAGGAGGCGCTCACGCTGGCCAATAACACGCGCTACGGGCTCGCGGCCTCGATCTGGTCGGAAAACCTGACGGTCGCGATGGATCTGGCCGCGAAGGTCACAGCGGGCGTGGTCTGGATCAACGCGACCAATCTCTTCGACGCAAACGCGCCCTTTGGTGGCATGCGCGAAAGCGGCTTCGGGCGAGAGGGCGCGCGCGCAGGCATCGCGGCCTATCTGCACATGCCCGCACCGCCCAGCGACGCCACTGCGCCGCCCGCGCCTGATCCCTCGCCGCAGGCCATGGCACGCGATGGCATCGACCGCACGCATAAGCTCTATATCGGCGGGGCGCAGAAGCGCGCGGATAACGGGCAGAGCTATCCTGTCATGGCAGATCAGCGCCTCATCGGCCATGCGCCGCTCGGCAGTCGCAAGGATATCCGCAACGCGGTTGAGGCCGCCCAGAAGGCCAGCGGCTGGACGGCGATGAGCGGGCATCAGCGCGCACAAGTGCTTTACTTCCTTGGCGAAAACCTGTCTGCGCGCGAGGCTGACCTGCGGGCGTTCGCCACCCCCTCCGAGATCGAGACGGCGATTGCGCGCTGTTTCTATTACGCCGCCTGGGCGGATAAATTCGACGGGCGCGTGCATGACACACAGGCGCGCCATATCACGCTCGCGATGCAGCAGCCCTTTGGCGTCATGGGGCTGATCTGCGCCGAGGAGGCCCCGCTTACGGGCTTCCTGTCGCTGGTGCTGCCTGCGATTGCGATGGGCAACCGGGTGGTCGCGGTCCCGTCGAGCGCCGCGCCGCTCGCCGCGCTGGAAATGTCGCAGGTCTTTGCTTGCTCGGACTTGCCTGCGGGGGTGGTCAACACGGTCTGCGGCCCGGTGGGCGATCTGGCCGAGGTGCTGGCGGGCCATGAGGATGTCGGCGCGCTCTGGTCTGCGCAGCCCGCTGTTGCCGCAGCGGTGGAGCGGGCCTCTGCGGGTAATCTCAAACCTGTGTGGCACCCGCGCGCGCCTGCAGGGCAAGGCCAAGCCTATCTGCAGGCCGCGACCCAGACGAAGTGCATCTGGGTGCCGTACGGCGCCTGATCAGCGTGGTTAATGGCTTGTTAATGATCCGTTGATATTTCTGCGTCTGAGATCAGAGGCAGGGTTAATGCAGGTCATCACGGCGGCGAAAGAGGAATCAGCGCGGCGCAGGGTCCCGATTCGGCCTGCTCTCGAGCTGGTCATCGAGCGCAAACGTGGCGACGCGCCCAAACCGCTCGGGCGTATTCTGCGCGATATGGGGGTCTTGTCCGAAGACAGCCTGATGCGCGCGCTCGAAATCCAGTCGAAACAGGCCGGGATCCTCGGGGATATTCTGCTTGCGCATGGCATGGTGACGGAAGCGGACCTGACCGCTGCGCTCTCGCAGCAATATGACACGCGGGTGTTTGGCAGAAACGACCCTTTGCCGGACCCGGAACTGATGGACCGTTTCGGGATGCAGCGCTGCCTCTTGCTCAATTGCCTGCCCTGGGCGCGGGCAGGGGATGTGACTTTGGTCGCGAGCGCGCGACCGGCGGAATTCTCGCGCATCCGCGCCGAACTCGAAGCGCTTTTCGGGCAGGTGGTGATGGTGCTGATCAGCGAAACTGATCTGCATCACACGATCCTGCGCATCCGGCGCAGCAGGCTGAAACTCTGGGCCGAAACATGCGTGCCGGAGATGGAAAGCTGCCGCGTCATGCGTGGACAACGGTTCGGGCGCGTGCTGGGCATGAGCTTGCTGGCGCTGGCATGCTGCGCGCTCTGGCAACCGCTGATCACCATGAGCGTTCTGACGGTGTTCACCACGGTTTTCCTGCTCCTGATCACCAGCCTGAAACTGGCCGCCGCTGTGGCCGTGATGCGCGACCGCATGCGGCCGCCCAGCCCTGTGCCGGGCAACAATGTCGTGCGGCACCGCCAACCGATCGTGTCGATCATGGTGCCGCTCTACAAGGAGCCGCGCGTGGTGCCGCGACTGATCAACCGCCTGTCGCGACTCACATGGCCGCGCGATCTGCTCGATATTCTGCTGGTGGTGGAAGAAAACGACCATGCGACCCGCGCGGCGCTCGACCGTTGTGCCCTGCCGCGCTGGATGCGCGTGATTCCTGTCCCCGATGCGCCGCTGAAAACCAAGCCACGCGCGCTGAATTTCGCGATGCTGTTTGCGCGCGGCTCGATCATCGGCGTCTATGATGCCGAGGACGCGCCCGAGCCCGATCAGGTCCACCGTGTCGTGCGCTGCTTCCAGAACGGCCCGCCGACGCTCGCTTGCGTGCAGGGTGTGCTCGATTTCTACAATCCGCGCATCAATTGGCTCTCGCGCTGTTTCACCATGGAATATGCGACCTGGTTTCGCATGGTCTTGCCGGGGTTGCAGCGGCTGGGGCTGGCCGTGCCGCTTGGCGGCACGACGCTGTTTTTTCGCCGCGATATTCTGGAACGCCTCGGTGGCTGGGATGCGCATAACGTGACCGAGGATGCTGATCTCGGCATCCGGCTCGCACGGCACGGCTATTACACTGAGCTTCTCGACACAGTGACGATGGAGGAAGCCAATTGCCGCGCGATTCCCTGGGTCAAGCAACGCTCGCGCTGGCTCAAGGGCTATGCGGTGACATGGCTCGTCCATATGCGCGCGCCCCGGCAGTTATGGGCGCAACTCGGGGCCTGGCGGTTTTTCGGGGTGCAGGTGCTGTTTCTGGGCACTTTGGTGCAATTCATGTTCGCGCCGCTGCTCTGGGCCTTCGTGCTGATCTCCTTCGGCATCCCGCACCCGATCCAGGACATCGCGGGTTCTGGCGTGATCGCGGGTTTCATCGCAGTGTTTCTGTTCTCGGAGGCCGTGACCCTCACGGTGGGTTATCTCGCGCTGCAGGCCCCGCGTCACAGGTCGCTGCGCCTGTGGTTGCCGACGCTGCACGGGTATTTCCCGCTCGCAGTGCTTGCGGTCTACAAAGCGCTTTGGGAGCTGATTTCCGCGCCCTTCTACTGGGACAAGACCGCCCATGGTGAGCATGAAGCGGCTTGCGACAGCATCACGGTCGCACAGATTTCCTCGGCCACGCCGTAGACCTTGCGCCCGGATCGCGCTAGCAAGGGCGCGGTTCACAGCGCTTGAGGGCAGGATGCTCTATTTCCACCAGGCAGGTCTGGCTTTTCTGGCGACGCCCAAGACCGGCAGCACGGCCATCGAGCGCGCCCTGAGCGCCAAGGCCGATATCGTTTTCCAGAATGACCCCAATTTCAAGCATTGCATTTTCCAGCGCTATCAATGGCGTGTCGAGAAGGCCATTTTGATGTTCACCGACCGCGTTCCCGAAACCGTGGCGCTGATCCGCGCGCCCGAGGACTGGCTGAGCAGTTGGTTTCGCTTTCGCCACGGGGCCTGGCTCGACGGCAAACCGCGCAGCACGCGCGGCCTGAGTTTCGATGAATTTGTCACGGGGTATCTCGATGATCCGCAACCGCCTTTTGCCGCGGTCGGACGCCAGTCGCGCTTCCTGACCCATCCCAAGACCGGCGCGCGTGTGCAGCATATTTTTCGCTATGACGCCATGCCCGCCTTCCTCGATTACCTGAGCGCGCGGCTCGGCCTGCCCGTGGAGCTTGAGCGCCACAATGTCTCGCCCGATTGGGCCGTGACCCTGTCGCCCGCGTTGCGCCGCCGCCTGCAAGAGCGCTTTGCCGAAGATTACGCCCTTTATGACAGCGCCCTGACATCCGCGCCGGGCTGAGGGCTTGCGCGCGCGCCAAGCCCGCGCCAGAGTGGCGCAAAAGGACAGGCCCATGACGCTCGAGACCCGCATCGCCGCTGCCCGTGGTGAAATCCCCGCTGACCTCGTCTTGCGCGGGGCCGAGGTGCTCTGCACGGTGACCGGTGCGCGGATCGCGGGCGATGTGGCGATATCCGAAGGGATTATCATCGGCATTGGGGCTGAATATGAGGCGCTCGAGGTGCTCGAACTGCCCGGCCAGACGCTGGTGCCGGGCTTCATCGACACGCATTTGCATATCGAATCCTCGCTGGTGACGCCGTTTGAATTCGATCGCTGCGTGGCCCCGCGTGGCGTGACCACGGCGATTTGCGACCCTCATGAAATCGCCAATGTCGCGGGGCGCGCGGGGATCGCCTATTTCCTTGAGGCCGCGACGCGGACGGTCATGGATATCCGCCTGAACCTGTCCTCCTGCGTGCCCTCGACCCACATGGAAACCGCAGGCGCTGCGCTTGACGCGTCGGATCTGCTGGCGCTGGCGGATCATCCGCAGGTCATCGGGCTGGCGGAATTCATGAATTTCCCCGGTGTGATCCACCGCGACCCCGGCTGCATGGCCAAGCTCCATGCTTTCGCAGGCCGTCATATCGACGGCCACGCGCCGCTTCTCTCCGGGCGGGATCTGAATGCCTATGTGACGGCGGGCATCCGCACGGAACACGAATCGACTTCTGCGGATGAGGCGCGCGAGAAGCTGCAAAAGGGCCTGCGTTGCCTGATCCGCGAAGGTTCGGTGAGCAAGGATATGGTGGCCCTCGCGCCGCTGCTGACGCCCGTGACCGCGCCCTATATGTGCCTGTGCACCGATGACCGCAACCCGCTCGATATTGCCGAGCATGGCCATCTCGACCACATGATCCGCGCGCTGATCGCGCTGGGCTGCGACCCGCTCGCCGTCTACCGCGCAGCGACGCTTTCGGCGGCCGAGGCTTTCGGGCTGAAGGATCGCGGCCAGATCGCACCGGGCAAACGCGCCGATATCGTGGCCCTGTCGGATCTGGCCGCGTGCCGCGCGTCGCTTGTCCTCTGCGCGGGCCAACTCGTGTGCGAGGATGCCTTCGCCGCGCGCACCCTGATAGACCCTGTCGCGCGCCATTCTGTCCGCGCGCCCAAGGTCACCGCGCAGGATTTCCGCTGCGAGGACTCCACCCTCCAGACCCCGGTGATTGGCATTCTCGAAGGCAAGATCATCACCGAACACCTGCGCGAAGAGATTACGCCCGAGGAGGGCGACAAACGCCCCGATCCCGCGCGCGACCTGGCCCGTGTCGCCGTGATCGAGCGCCACGCCAAGAATGGCAATATCGCCACCGGCTTCGTGCGCGGCTTTGGGCTGCAAAAGGGCGCCATCGCGGCCACTGTCGCGCATGATCACCACAATATCGTCGCGGTCGGCGTCGATTACGAGGCACTCGCGCGGGCGGTCAACCGCCTGTCACAGATCGAAGGGGGCTTCGTCGTGGCCACGGCTGACGCCGTGCTCGCCGAATTGCCGCTGCCCGTTGCCGGGCTGATGTCACTCAATCCCTATGAGCAGGTCCATGCCGATCTCAGCGCCTTGCGCGATGCTGCCAAATCCCTCGGTGTGACCTTAGAGGAGCCGTTCCTGCAACTGGCCTTCATCGCGCTTCCGGTGATCCCGCATCTCAAGATCACCGATCACGGCATGGTCGATGTGGACGCATTCACCCTAATTTAACCCGAACCCTTTCATCTTTGTGAAAATATCCCGGGGTCCGGGGCAGAGCCCCGGTGGCCCGCGTCAATGCGCCTCGGCCCAAGTGTCGCCCATGCCTGCATCCACGACAAGCGGCACGCTGAGCTTCACAACCGGCTCGGCGGCGGCCTCCATCACCGCGCGCACTCTAGCGATCACATCCTCCACGGCGTCTTCCGCGACCTCGAAGACCAGTTCGTCATGCACCTGCAAGAGCATCTTTGCGGGCAGATCCGCGATCACATCGGGCAGGCGGATCATCGCGCGGCGGATGATATCAGCGGCGGTGCCCTGAATGGGCGCGTTGATCGCCGCGCGCTTGGCGAAGCCCGCGCCGGGGCCTTTGGTGTTGATCTCGGGTGTGTGGATGCGGCGACCGAAGAGCGTCTCGACCCGGCCTTCCTTTTTCGCGAAGGCCACAGTGTCGTCCATATAGGCGCGGATGCCGGGGAAGCGTTCGAAATAGCGGTCGATGAAGCCCTGCGCCTCGGCCCGCGGGATGCGCAGGTTGCGCGCGAGCCCGAAGCCCGAAATCCCGTAGATCACGCCGAAATTGATCGCCTTGGCCTGCCGCCGAATCTCGGGCGTCATCTCGGCCATGGGCACGTTGAACATCTCCGAGGCCGTCATCGCGTGGATATCCTGTCCCTCGCGGAAGGCCGCTTTCAGGCTGTCGATGCCCGCGATATGCGCCAGAATCCGCAGCTCGATCTGGCTGTAATCCAGCGCGACCAGCTTGTTGCCCGGCTCGGCCACAAAGGCCGTGCGGATGCGGCGGCCTTCCTCTGACCGGATCGGGATATTCTGCAGGTTCGGATCGGTCGAGGACAGCCGCCCCGTCACCGCCCCGGTGATCACATAGGACGTATGCACGCGGCCCGTATCCGGGTGGATATGGTCCTGCAGCGCGTCCGTATAGGTCGATTTCAGCTTGGAGAGCTGCCGCCAGTCGAGCACGCGGGCGGGCAGGTCATGGCCCTCGGCGGCCAGATCCTCCAAGATATCCGCGCCCGTCGCATAGGCCCCGGTCTTGCCTTTCTTGCCGCCCTCCAGCCCCATCTTGTCAAACAGAATTTCGCCCAATTGCTTGGGGCTGCCGACATTGAAGCTCTCGCCTGCCAGTTCGTGGATCTCGGCCTCCAGCCCCGCCATCTTCTGCGCAAAGGCATTGGACATG
>PXDM01000549.1 GCA_003565055.1 Paracoccaceae bacterium | reverse complement strand
CCCGGTCAGCGTGCCATCCGCCCCGAGCCGCCAGCCCTGCCGCAGCGTGATGCCGCCGATCTGCAAGAGCCAGTCGACCTCGGCCTGGGCGAAACCATGCGCGGCCTTGTAGGCCGCGATACCGTATTCGTTCAGACCGCCGGGCTTCTCACGTGCCTCCAGAATCGTGACCTCATGGCCCTTCATCGCCAGCCGATGCGCACAGGCAAGCCCCGCAGGCCCGCCCCCCACGACAGCGATGCGCTTGCCGGTCGGGGCCGCGCGCGTGTAGGGATGGGCGTTCTTCGCGATCAGCGTGTCGGTCGCATAGCGTTGCAGCCGCCCGATCTCGACAGGCTTGCCCTCAGCCGCCTCGCGCACGCAGGCGCCTTCGCACAAGGTTTCGGTCGGGCAGACGCGGGCACACATGCCGCCCAGGATGTTCTGGTCGAAAATCGTCCTGCCCGCCGCTTGTGGCTGGCCCGCCTGGATCTGGCGGATGAACAGCGGGATGTCGATCTCGGTCGGGCAGGCCGCGATGCAGGGGGCATCATGGCAGAAATAGCAGCGATCCGCTGCGACCATCGCCTCATGCGGATCGAAATCGGGATAGAGATCATCGAAATTCTGCGCGTAATCCTCGGGGTGCAACCGTGCAGGGACGATACCGGAGGTGGTCGGGCTGTTGGACATCTGGCTTGCCTTGGCTTGACGGGCTCGTGTGGCTCAAGGAAAACATGGCTTCGTTTTTTTATCAATTAGTAAAATTTGTACTGCGCGGAAAAATCGACTTTTGCCCATTTCCACAGCAAAACGCACTTATTCCGCGGCTGCGGCCGTGTCACTGCGCGCGGTTTGCGATGCAAGATGCGCCGAGAGATCCAAGGGAAAGCTCACACGGAACGCGGCCCCGCCCTGTCCGGGCACATAGGTGATGTCGCCGCCGAGATTGTGCATGATCTCGCGGCAGATCGCGAGGCCCAGCCCCGCGCCGCCCGCCTGCATGGAATCGGTCAGCCGCGAGAATTTCTCGAAGATCAGCGCCTGTTTGTCGCGCGGAATGCCCGCGCCATTGTCGATGAAATCAACCTCGATCATCTGCGCGCGCCTGCGCACCCGAATCTGCATCTGCGGGTCATCCGAGATACAGTATTTGCGCGCATTGGACAGGATATTGATGAAGACTTGCGTCATGCGCCCGGCATCTGTGACGATCTCGACAGCTTCCGGATCACGGTTGCGGATCATGCGAAACTTGCGCTCGCCCTGCACCGAATTCGACGAGGTGATGGCCTTGTCGATCAGATCCGACAGCAGCACCGGGCCGAGATTGAGCTGCACCTGCCCATGCTCCAGCACACTCAGATCCAGCAGGTCATCGAGCAGCCGCGTCAGGCGGATCGATTCGTCATGGATGATCTGGGCGAAATGCGTGCGCTCTTCGGGCGACATGGCATCCGTATCCATCATGATCTCGGAAAACGCCCGGATCGAGGTCATGGGCGTGCGCAATTCATGGCTGATCTGCGACAGAAACGCATCCTTCTGCACCGAGAGCTTTTGCAGCATCTCATTGGCCTCGCGCAGCTTGCGGGCGGTGCGCGACAGCTCCTCGGACTTGGCCTCAAGCTGCGCGGAATATTCCATGATCTGCGCTGTCTCCGAGGCCACCGCCATCAGGTCCTCGACCGAGACAACCGCTGTGCCCACGCTCTGCGCGAGCATCGCATGCGCCGTCGCCGCCCCTACGGAACCCGAGAGTTTCAACTCCAGCGCTTCGAGAAATTCCGGTGTGATATCCGGCAGATAGCCCTGCGCACCCTGAAGTCGGGCCTGCGCGCGGAAAAACGCCTGCCCTTCGCTGTCGCCAAGGATGCGCTGCGCCATCGGCAGGAGGTCTTCGGCCTCGGCCACCGGGCGGGTCCAGCTGCGCGCGGGGCCGGGGCGGTCGAAAATGTCAACGAACAAGGCCGCCTGCACGCGCTCGATCGGGCTCGGGAAGCTGAAGAACGAGCCCAGACAGAAAACCAGCGCATTGATCAGCAGCGACCAGAACAGCGCGTGCAAGAGCGGGTCGAGCGCTGTGACCCCGAACAGGCTATAGGGCCGCAACCATGCGAGAGCGAAGGGCCCGTTTTCCATCAGTTGGGCCGAGAGGAACACGTCCGGGCCAAAGCTCGGCAGGAAGAGCGTGTAGACCCAGAGCGCGCTGCCCGCGCTCAGGCCCAGCGCCGCGCCCGTGCGGCTGGCCCCGCGCCAAAAGAGCGCCCCCAGAAGGGCGGGCAAGGTCTGCGCGACCCCGACAAATGCGATCAGCCCGATGGCCGCCAGCGCCGCAGAGCCGCCTGAGATCGTGTAATAGATATAGCCAAAGGCCAGCACCAAGCCGATGGACAGCCGCCGCACGCTCAGCACCAGAAGCCGCATATCGCCTGTGTCGCGCTTGCGGCTCGCGCGGGCTTTGAGCCAGAGCGGCACGACCAGATGGTTCGAGACCATCGTCGCCAGCGCGAGCGAGGCGACGATCACCATGGATGTCGCCGCCGAAAACCCCCCCAGAAAAGACAGCAGCGCCAGCCCGTCCTGCCCCAGATAAAGCGGCAAGGTCAGCACGAACATGTCCGGGTTTGACCCTGTCGGCATGACCTCCAGCCCGACCACGGCAATGGGCAACACGAAAAGGCTTATGAGCAGCAGGTAGAGCGGGAAGGCCCAACTCGCGGTCGCCAGATGCTGGTCATTGGTATTCTCGACCACCAGCACCTGAAACATGCGCGGCAGGCAGATGATGGCGATAGCCGAAAGCAGAATGAGCCCGGTCCAGCGCCCCGGCTGGATTTGCCATTCCGGCAGCGCCTGCGCATCAATCCGCGCCAGAATATCGACCGGGCCAGAGGCCACGACCCAGACCGCGAAGATGCCCACAGCGATCAGCGCGAGCAATTTCACCACGGCCTCGACCGCGATGGCGATGACCACGCCCGGATGCTGTTCATTGGCATCGAGATTGCGCGTCCCGAAAGCGATGGTGAAGAGCGCCAGCCCCGCTGCAACCCAGAAGGCGATCAGATTGCGATCCGTCGCCAGTTCAGTGCCGGTCGGGTCGGTCGCAAAGACCATGAAGGATTGCGAAATGGATTGCAGTTGCAGCGCGATATAGGGCGTGCCCGCCGCGACACAGAGCAACGTGACAATCGCGCCCAGCAGGTTCGACTTGCCATAGCGCGCCGAGATCATGTCCGCGATGGAGGTCACGCGGTTTTCGCGGCCGATCCGCACCAGTTTGCGCAGGATCACCCACCAGCCGACGAAAACCAGCGTCGGGCCGAGATAGATGGTCATGAATTCGAGCCCCGAGCGCGCCGCATAGCCGACCGCGCCGTAAAACGTCCAGGCCGTGCAATAGACTGACAGCGACAGCGTATAGACCAGCGGCGAGCGCAACCACCCGGCCCGCCCGCGTGATGCGCTGCGTTCAGCCACTGAGGCCACGAAAAACAACAACACCACATAGCCGAGGCAGGTCAGGACCAGATAGTTGAAGGACATCGGCTCAGTCCTCCGGGTCCGGGGCAGCCGGGTCACGGCCCTCTTGCGGCGGATCAAGCGCCCGCCGCAGCCCCAGCGACAAAAGCAGCGCCGCCAGCGCGAGACCGCCCCAGACAAGGAACAGATAAACGGCCTCGCGCCCGATGGCCGGGCTGTCAGTGGCCGCGCCTTCGCGCATCAGGGGCAAAAGCAACAACACCAACCCGACCACTGGCAAGAATCGCACCGCGTCCATCATGCGGCGCAGCCGGTAGCTGTCACGTGCGAGAAATTGCGGGCGGTCATCGGGCCGGGTCATGAGGCCGTCATCTCGCGCACGGCGGCAATCACCTCGGCATTGGCGAAAGGTTTGGTCATGAACCGCGTGACGCCGAGGCGCTCGGCTTCGACCCGATCCGCGGCGTGGCCCTTGGCCGTGAGCATCAGCACCGGCAAGGCCCGGGTCTGTTGCCCCTCGCGCAAGCTTCGCAACAGGTCAAACCCGCTCAGCCCCGGCAACATCAGATCGAGGATCAGCAGATCCGGCGGATCACTGTGCAAATTGCCCATGACATCGAGACCATCTGCCGACACATCCACATGCCAGCCGTCCCGCCGAAGGATGAAGCGCAACGCTTCCGAGATATTGGGCTCATCCTCGATCACCAAGACACGCTTCCCCATCACAGGCCCCTCCTCCCTCGCGGGGATCGGAACGCGCGGCCTTGGTCCGGGCAAGCCCCGACCCTGCGCTGCGCGTTCCGTCCATCACGGGGCGCAGCCTCCTATCCTCCCACTACGCCCCGTCCGAGATTATGCACCTCGCAGGCATCATGTCAAAGCGCGTTTCACGCCACGCTCATCATGAAGGACGGCTCGCGGCGCGCCGCGCAATCGGGCTTGGCACAGGTCCGGCAGCTTGCGCCGACCACCAGCCAACTCGCCGCATCCACCATCCCCGGTGCTTCGGGCAGGATCAGCATCGTGGCCTGAAGCGTCACTGGCGCATCGAATCCCGCGCAGGGTCCGGTCGCGGCATAGGCATAGGTCATGAAGCGCCGCCCCATCCGACCTGCTGTCACCAGCGGCACGCGCAGCGGCATATGCGGCCTGAGCAACACCTGATAGAGCGGCCAGAGCGGACAGGCCCCGCCGAAACGCGGCAGCGCAAACCCGTCAATCGCGCGGCGAAACATCAGCGTCCCGGAACTGTCGCAGATGACCAGCCCCGGCGCTGCGAGCGACAGCCCCTCCATGACGGAAGCGGGCAGGAGCACGATCCGCCGCAGCACCTGATCAAAGGGAACATTGAACTCCTGCGCGAGCCGGTCGGGTGCCAAACCAATGCCCCCGAGCGCCCGCGTGAAAGCCTCTGCGGGCAGCGCATGCGCGTCCCGCTGGAACTGATGCAACCACCGCAAGGCCAGTTGACGCGACGCCTCCGACGACAGCTCGACCTGCCGCGCGACGAGCGTTTCAGGCGAGACTTTCCCGCTTTCCAGCTCCGGCAAATGGAAACCGCGCGCGGCCAGCCAGGCTTCGACCTCTTCCTGCGGGGCGGCGAGCCCAGCCTCATCGGTCTTGCCCGCATCGAGGTAATTCACCAGCGCCACCGCTCCTTCGGCCAGCCGCGCGCTGTCTTGCAGAATGTTCTGATGGAAGCGCGCCTGCCAATCCGGCTCGATCTCGCGCGCATCATTGAGGATCGAGGCCGTGGACTGCACCGAGGTCACTGCCGAGATGATCTCATGAAGCGCCTCACCGATATGCGGGTCATGGGTCATGCGATCATTGAGCTGCTCGACGATCCGCTCCAGCCCTTCGACGCGGCCCTGCGTTTCGGCCAGCACCTTGGCCCAGCCGGGATAGCGCCCGGTGAATTCCTCGATCCGCTCCAGATCATCGAGATCCGCGCCCGAGCGCAAGGCCGCCGTGCGCACGCCATTGATCAGCCGACCGTCATCATCCTCGACCAGCGCATCTGTGGAAATGCCCAGCGCATCGGCCAAGGCCGCGAGCAGCTCCGGGCCGACCTTGCGACGGTTATGCTCGATCAGATTGAGATAGGAGGCCGAGACCCCGACCTCGCGCGCAAGCTCCGCCTGCCGCAAACCGCGCAGATTGCGGCGGGCACGGATCCGGGTTCCGGTCAAGGCAGAGCGCGGCATGCAGTCAATCCTTTTTCACGCAGATTTACAGAAATTGACAGCGCAGGAAAGCCCGTTTGCGAGGCCCTGCGCCGGAAATCCCGCCTGCGAAAATCGCGGGTTCACAGTGAGGCGGCGGTCCAGTATAAGGCAGCGCCAAAGCGCCGGTGCATCCTTGCCCCGCCGAGACCACCCCGATTTTCGAGGAACGAGATGACGCAAAGCCGCAATGATGCCGATGTCGCCTTCATCAAGGCACTCGCTGAACTTCTCAATGACAATGACCTGTCCGAGCTGAGCGTCAAACGGGATTACGGCGAGAATGACAGCCTGAATGTGAAGGTCTCGAAGCTCAGCGCGCAGCCGGTCTTTCAGCAGGTTGCGCCCACGCCCGCACCGCAAGCGCAGCCAAGCGCCGCGCCCGCAAACACCCCTGCCGCCGCCGCGACCCTGCCTGATGATCCCGCGCAACATCCCGGTGCTGTCACCTCGCCCATGGTCGGCACGGCCTATCTCGCCGCCGAACCGGGTGCCGCGAATTTCGTCAGCACCGGCGCGCAGGTTGCCGAGGGCGACACGCTGATGATCATCGAGGCGATGAAGACGATGAACCACATCCCCGCCCCCCGCGCGGGCATCGTGAAACGCATTCTGGTCTCCGATGGCAGCCCCGTCGAATATGGCGCGCCCTTGATGATCATCGAATAAGGCGCGGGACATGTTCAAGAAAATCCTGATAGCCAATCGCGGAGAGATCGCCCTGCGCGTCATCCGCGCCTGCCGCGAGATGGGCATCGCCTCGGTCGCGGTGCATTCCACCGCCGATTCCGACGCGATGCATGTGCGCATGGCCGATGAAGCGATCTGCATCGGCCCAGCCCCCTCCGGCCAGAGCTATCTGCATGTCCCCGCGATCATCTCCGCCTGCGAGATTTCGGGCGCGGAAGCCATCCATCCGGGCTACGGCTTCCTGTCCGAGAACGCGGCTTTCGTGCAGGTCGTGGAAGATCACGACATCACCTTCATCGGCCCCACGGCGGAGCATATCCGCATGATGGGCGACAAGATCACAGCCAAGGACACGATGAAGGCGCTCGGCGTGCCCTGCGTGCCGGGCTCTGACGGGGGGGTTCCGGATTACGAGACCGCCCAGCGCGTGGCCTCAGAAATCGGCTATCCGGTGATCATCAAGGCCACAGCGGGCGGCGGTGGGCGCGGCATGAAACTCGCGCGCAGCGCGGATGAGCTGGAAACCGCCTTTCGCACCGCGCGCGCCGAAGGCAAGGCCGCGTTCGGCAATGATGAAGTCTATATCGAGAAATTTCTCGGCCAGCCGCGTCATATCGAAATTCAGGTCTTCGGCGATGGCAAGGGCGGTGCCGTGCATCTGGGCGAGCGCGACTGTTCGCTGCAACGCCGCCACCAGAAGGTGCTTGAGGAAGCCCCCGGCCCGGCCATCGACGCGGCCACCCGCGCCCGGATCGGCCAGACCTGCGCCGAGGCCGTCGCACGCATCGGCTATCGCGGCGCAGGCACGATCGAATTTCTCTACGAGAATGGCGAGTTCTATTTCATCGAGATGAACACCCGCCTACAGGTCGAGCATCCGGTCACTGAGGCGATTTTCGGCGTCGATCTGGTGCGCGAGCAGATCCGCGTTGCCGCCGGGCTGCCGCTCTCCTTCACACAGGATGATTTGAAGCTGAACGGCCACGCCATCGAAGTGCGTATCAATGCCGAGCGCCTGCCGAATTTCACGCCCTGCCCCGGCACAGTCGCGACCTATCACGCGCCGGGCGGCCTCGGGGTTAGGATGGATAGCGCGCTTTATTCCGGCTACACGATCCCGCCCTATTACGACAGTCTGATTGCGAAACTCATTGTCCATGGCCGCGACCGCCACGAGGCGCTGGCCCGTCTGCACCGCGCTTTGGGCGAGTTGATCATCGACGGGGTGGACAGTTCCGTGCCGCTCTTCCGTGCGCTGCTGAACGAGCCGGATGTATTGACCGGCGATTACGACATCCACTGGCTGGAGAAATTCCTCGCGCAGGAAGTGGCAGACTGAGCCAGAGGCCATGACGTCGCATACACGCTTCGCAATCGGTTTCATTCTGGCGGGACTGTTTCTGACCTTCGCCTATCTGGGCCTGATTATCGGAGACCGGGCCTGGGGTACGGGCACAGTT
>PXDM01000180.1 GCA_003565055.1 Paracoccaceae bacterium | reverse complement strand
TGCCGCTTCCATCAGACAGGGTCCAGCGGAAGGGTGTCGCGATCCCCGTCGTGGCTGAGTCCTGGCCCATCAGCGCGGCGGCGATCTTGCGATAGGCGCCGGCGGCAGGGCTACCCGAGGCCGCCTTGATCAGCGGCACGCCACTGTCGCCGCAATCGACGACAGCCGGATCCAGCGGCACTTTGCCCAGAAAGGGCACGCCGATTTCCTGCGCGATGGCCTCGCCCCCGCCTTGGTGAAAGATATGGGTGACTGTGCCGCAAGAGGGGCACGTGAAGCCGCTCATATTCTCGATCACGCCAAGGATTGGCACTTTCACCTGTTCCATCATGCGCAGGCCGCGCCGCGCGATCTTCAGGCTCACATCCTGCGGGGTGCTGACCACTACGGCACCAGTCAGCGGGAAAGCCTGTGCCAATGTCAGTTGAATATCACCCGTGCCGGGCGGCAGGTCTAGCAGCAAGATATCCAGTTCGCCCCAATCGACCTGTCGCACGAAGCTTTGCAGGTATTTCGTGACCATCGGCCCGCGCAGAATCGCGGGGCTGTCATCATCCGTCAGCAGCCCCATCGAGATGACCTTGATCCCATGCGCTTGTGCGGGGATGATCTGACCATCGGGGCTCATTGCCGGTTTTTTCGCCGGCAGACCAAGGATACCCGGAATCGAGGGGCCGTAGATATCGGCATCCACCACGCCCACGCGCCAGCCCGCCTCGACCATGGCCACAGCGACATTGGTGGTAACAGATGATTTGCCAACACCGCCTTTGCCGCTGCTGATCGCGATCAGTCTCGGGGCAGATTGCGAATGGTCCAAAGGCATGGTTTTCCCTCCGATGCTGGTGTGCTGGAAGTCTGTGACGACACGGCACCTGCACGCAAAGAGGTAGCGACACGATACCATCCAGACAAGTGCTGCAGGGGTAATTCGCCTCGACGCGAACCGCTCTGCCAAGGCACCGCGCGTGCAGGCTTGCGGCCGTCACCCCAGCATCAGAGCGGCCCAAAGAGCAGCCAGACCGACGGCGCTTGCAAGCATGTCCAATCTGGTGACGCCGGGTTGAGGCAATGGGCTACGGACACGGCCCGGATGCAGGCCGCGCGCTTCCATCGCGATTGCCGCCCGCGTTGCCCGGCGGATGCCGAAGGCCAGAAGCGGGATGACAAGCGCCATGATCTCAGTTGGGCGGGGGATGTGGCGCAAGGCATGCCCTTGGCGCATGGCGCGCGCCATCCGCAGGCTTTGCATCTCGCGCCCCAGATCAGGCACCAGATGCATGGCTTGCAGGATGGCAAATCCGACAGGGGCAGGAAGACGCAGGTGTTGCATCAGCGCCCGGACCAGCCGCCCTGCATCCGTCGTCAGGGCAAACAGCGCCGAGATCATGCCACAGGCCAGAACGCGGGCAAACAGCACCAGCCCCAGGCATCAACGACAGGTCAGGGCCGCCACAGGCTATTAAGTTGCCCTGCAAACGAAGACTTTCCAAAGCCCGCTCCCTGCGCATTGCTTACCTTGGCATCTCCAAAATGCTGCGCGATGGACGAATGGCCGGTCTGGTGAAGCTGCACTGCGACGTTGTGCCGCCAGTTTACTGGCAGGTATGGGCCGTACACGTCGACGCTACCTTCACCTTTGAACAGGGCGGTAAGAAGACAGCGAGGCTTCGGTAGTTTATCCGAAGATTACCGGGAAAGCGGCCCGTCATTGCGTTGCTCCAACAGGTCTTTTGAGCACCCTAACAACCAGCCCCTTTTTTTACCATGAGGGCGCGACTACGCAATTCTACCCATTGTGCGAGGCTCGTGAAGTGAATGTTATGTTATTACGTTTTATAGAGGAGACTCAACATGGGAAGCACGGGGAGCGTAAGCGCCTGGGACGAGGCGCTGCTTTGCGCGATGATACAGTATCCGGTACCGGTCATCACTGGCCCAAACGACATCCAGGTTCAGGTCGATCAAATCTGCAAAGCGGTCGCATCCACGAAGGCGGGGTACCCGGATGTGGAACTGATCGTGTTGCCGGAATACTCCACTCAGGGCCTGAACACAAAGATCTGGACCTATGACGAAATGCTGCTGACGATCGACTCGCCCGAAATCGGGCAGTTCAAGGCAGCCTGTCGAGACAATGCGGTCTGGGGAGTCTTTTCACTCATGGAAAAGAACGAAGACCCGAGTCTGCCCCCCTACAATACTGCGATCATCATTAATGATCAGGGCGAGATTGCCCTGCATTACCGGAAGCTGCAACCATGGGTTCCCATCGAGCCATGGTCACCGGGCAATTTCGGCATGCCGGTCTGCGATGGCCCCAAAGGCTCCAAGCTGGCCGTCTGCATCTGTCACGACGGCATGTTCCCGGAGCTTGCGCGTGAAGCGGCCTATAAGGGCGCCAATGTTTATATCCGCATTTCGGGCTATTCAACACAGGTCAATGATCAGTGGATATGGACCAACAAGACCAATGCCTGGCAGAATCTCATGTATACGATTTCTGTCAATCTCGCCGGGTATGACGGAGTGTTCTATTATTTCGGCGAAGGAACCGTCTGCAACTACGATGGGAATGTGATCCAGCAGGGCCATCGCAATCCATGGGAGATCGTGACGGCGGAACTGTTCCCGCGGATGGTGGACAAGGCGCGCGAGAACTGGGCACTGGAGAACAATATCTTCAACCTCGGCTGTCGTGCCTATGTCGGCAAGCCCGGCGGTGAGCGCGAGAATTATCTGACATGGGTCCGCGATCTTGCAAACGGAGAATACCAGCTGCCCTGGGATAACAAGATTCGGATCCGCGACGGGTGGAAATACTACCCTGATGGCGTGCAACTCGGGCCAATGCCGGATCTGGCGGCAAAGGCTGCGGAATAGACTGTGGGGCAGGGGCGGTCTGGCCGCCCCTGCCAATGCTCAATGAGAGATCATCCAAGGGCGAGATGATGGGAAGCTTTTTGACCCGTCCGGTCGGTGCAAGGTCTTGCGCGATTTTCCTTTTGACGTACCTGAACAACAGGCGCATCCCGGTCCATGGGTTGCAGTGGTTTTCGGACTGTCCGCCGACCGCTCGTTTGTCGCATGTGCAACGCGCCGCGAATGCTCCATCCCGGCAAGCTGTGGGACTGTCAGCATGAAACGCGGAGAGGAACGCCCACATTCAGGACAGTCGCAAGGCTGGGTATATTCTGACATCGGCCTGAACTGCGCGAATACGCCATGGACGTCGCATCGATACTCATATGTCGGCATGATCACACCCTTCACAGATCAGGAGCAAGCGGCACATCGATGGATCCATCAAGGTATTTCTGCGGGCCCTTGGCATTGGGCATCATGTCCCATTCGAAAATATCCGTCGGCAGCCACAAGGTCGCACAGGCATTCGGAATATCGACAACCCCCGAAATATGCCCCTGCACAGGTGCCGTGCCCAGAATGGCGTAAGCCTGCGCGCCCGTGTAGCCGAATTTCTTCAGATATTCGATGGCATTCAGGCAGGCTTGCCGATAGGCGACATGCACATCCAGATAATGCTGCGCGCCGTTTTCATCGACCGAAATCCCCTCGAAAATCAGGTAATCATCATATTTCGGCGTCATCGGAGAGGGTTTGAAAATCGGGTTGCGGATTCCGTATTTTGTCATGCCATCCTTGATAAGCGACACTTTCAGGTGCAACCAGCCCGCCATTTCGATCGCCCCGCAGAAGGTGATCTCGCCATCGCCCTGACTGAAATGCAGATCGCCCATCGACAGGCCCGCGCCATCGACATAGACGGGAAAATAGCAGGTCGATCCGCGGCTGAGATCCTTGATGTCGCAATTCCCGCCATGCTCGCGCGGGGGAACCGTGCGCGCCCCTTCTGCCGCGGCCGCATCCCGCGCCTCTCCGGTCATTGCGCCCATATGCGCGCTTTGGGTATTGGGCAAGGCGGCCAAAGGCGGAACTCGCTCGGGATCAGTGGCAACAAGCCCAGCCTCGCGCTTGTTCCAAAGATCCAGCATCTTGCGGTCGGGCAAACATCCGATTAGGCCGGGATGGATCAACCCCGCATAGCGCACACCCGGAACATGACGCGAGCGGGTGAACATGCCCTCGAAATCCCAGATTGATTTTTGCGCTTCAGGGAAATGCTCGGTCAGAAAACCGCCGCCATTCTGCTTCGAGAAAAACCCGTTGAACCCCCACAGACTGTCATCCTTTGCACCGATATCCAGAATCTCGACAACCAGCAGATCACCGGGCTCGGCACCTTTCACACCAATCGGGCCGGACAGGTAATGCACCTGCTCCAGTTCCACATCGCGCACATCGCTGGCATCATCGTCATTCTTGATCTGCCCGCCGGTCCAGTCATAGGTCTCGATGCGGAAATCATCGCCCGGATTGACCCAGACATTGATTGGAATATCCGGGTGCCAGCGATTGTGGATATTCTCGTTGGTATGAGGGCTTTGTGTCAGATCGACAGAAATCAGTGTTTCGGCCATGAGGTCCTCCTTTTCTGACGGGGTTAAACGGAAAGAAATTTTGCGACTTTCGCTTCATCGATGCCGGCGCGCGGGCTCTCATGGACAAACCGCCCGCTCTCCATGACCAGAACCCGGTCCGCCACATCCAGCGCGAAGCTCAGTACCTGTTCTGAGACGACGATGGTCAGCCCCTTCTCATCGCGGATCTTGCGCAGCGTGCGGGCCATGTCGCGGATGATCGAGGGCTGAATCCCCTCGGTCGGCTCATCGAGCAACAATACCTTGGGGTCGGAGGCCAGGGCCCGTGCAATGGCGAGTTGCTGTTGCTGCCCGCCCGACAGATTGCCCCCGCGCCGGTTCTTCATCTCCAGCAGAACCGGGAACAATTCATATATGTCGTCGGGAACCCTGGATTTTCCGGTGACGATCAGCCCGCTTTCGACATTTTCCTGAACGGTCATGGCCGAAAAGATCATGCGCCCCTGCGGCACATAGGCAATTCCGCGCGCCACACGTTGATGCGGCTTGAGCCCGGTCAGGTGCTCTGCGCCAACCGAGATCGCGCCGTCTTTTTCGGGAATGATACCCATCAGGGTTTTCATCAGCGTGGTCTTGCCCATCCCGTTGCGCCCCATGATGGCGACGATCTCGCCGGGCTGGACGGACATATCGACCCCATGCAGAACTTCGCTCTGTCCGTAGGCTGCGCGGAGTGACGAGATATTCAGCATCTCCAAATCCCTTCAATGTCCAAGATAAACTTCGATGACCTTGGGGTCGTTCTGGACATGATCCATGGAGCCCTCAGACAGTTTCCTGCCCTGATGAAGAACCGTCACGCGCGTCGCGATGTCCTTCACGAAACCCATGTCATGCTCGATCACGATGACCGATCTTTGCGAGATGATATCGCTCAGCAATTCGGCTGTTTTCTTGCGTTCCGCGACGGACATGCCCGCAACGGGCTCATCGAGCAAAAGAAGCTCGGGATCCTGTATCAGCAGCAGACCGATTTCCAGCCATTGCTTCTGCCCATGGCTGAGAAAGCCTGCGCGCTCATCAAGATGATCTGACAGGAAAATCTTCGCGGCGATTTCCTCGATCCGCGCACGCACATCTGGCGCGCGACGAAAAAACAGCGATCCAAGGATACGGTGCCCGCGAGGGAAATTCAGTTCCAGATTCTCGAAGACGGTCAGATCCTCATAGACCGAGGGTGTCTGGAATTTCCGCCCGACGCCGGCATGGACGATCTTGTCCTCGCGCATCTTCTGCAGTTCCTGGCCCTTGAAATTGATCACACCAGCCGTCGCGCGGGTGCGCCCGCAAATCAGGTCCAGCAGTGTCGTCTTGCCTGCACCATTGGGGCCGATGACCACGCTGCATTCGTTGGGTTTGACATAGAAGCTCAGATTGTCGATCGCCTTGAATCCGTCGAATGAGACAGTCAGGTCCTCGACCATCAGCACGAAATTCTTGTTATATGGGGTGGCCATGGGTTACCTCACTCTGCCGGGGATTTCTTCGACAAGGGGACCTCGGGGCACGCGGAACGGGACCAGAGCTTTCGCAGCCTCGGCATGATCCGTTCGCTCCAGACACCGGCCAGCCCGTTCGGGAATGCCATGACCACGGCGATGAACAGCGCCCCCAATCCGAAGAGCCAGAGCTGCGGATAGCTCTCGCCCATCCAGTCCTTGGCGTAATTGACCAGTAGCGCACCATAGACGGCGCCAAAGAGCGACAGACGACCGCCGACAGCCGCGAAAATCACCATTTCGATGGACGGGACGATCCCGATGATCGAGGGCGACATGAAGCCGACCTGCAATGTGAACATTGCTCCCCCGATTCCCGCAAAGGCCGCCCCAAGGCAGAAGACGAAGATCTTGAAACTGGCAACGTCATAGCCCGAAAAGCGCACGCGGTCTTCCTGGTCACGCACTGCGACCAGAAGTCGGCCCAGTTTCGAGCGACGCACGAATTGCGCGAAAAGCAGGCAGGCGAAGAGCAGGATCGCGTTGACAAAATAGAGCGTGTTCTTGGCGCTGTCAGACCCGATGTCCCACCCCTTGAGCGTGCGCAGATCGGTAATGCCATTGGCCCCGCCGGTAAAGCCCTGCTGGCCGATGATCAGAATGGTCGCAATCGCTGCGATTGCCTGGGTGATGATGGCGAAATAGACCCCGCCGACCCGCCGCCGGAACATGGCTGTGCCGATCAGATAGGCAAAGATGGTCGGCACCAGTACCACAGCGAGCAAGGTGAACGACAATGAGTAGAACGGCTCCCACCACCAGGGCAGCTCGCGGATCCGGTTCCAGTCCATGAAATCGGGGATGCCGGGCGTGGACTGGATGGCCGTCGCTTCTGGGGTTGACGCTTCAAGCTTGAGGAACATGGCCATGCAATAGCCGCCCAGCCCGAAAAACACGCCCTGGCCCAGGCTGAGGATCCCGCCCGCCCCCCAGCACAGCACCAACCCCAGCGCCACGAAGGCGAAGGTCAGGTATTTTCCCACCAAGTTCAGGCGGAAGGGTTCCAGAGCCAGTGGAAAGATCACGAGAACCAGCACCGCGAGCAGGCCGAGATAGATCACCTCCTCGAGCGACATGAAACGGGATTTGGAGCGAGCATGCATGATGTCTGACCTCTGGATCATTTGCGCAGTTTCAGTGTGAACAGACCTTGCGGGCGCACCATCAGGATGCCGATCACGATCAGCAATGTGATAACTTTTGCCATAGAGCCCGAGAGGAAGAATTCGAGAATGGACTGGGTCTGACTGATCGAGAAGGCAGAAGCGATGGTGCCGAAGAAACTGCCTGCACCGCCAAAGACAACGATCAGGAATGTGTCCACGATATACGCTTGACCTGCTGTCGGTCCGGTCGATGCGATCATGGTGAAGGCTGACCCGGCAACACCTGCGACCCCGCAGCCCAGCCCGAAGGTCAGCCGGTCCGTCATGCTTGTATTGATTCCGACAGCATCCGCCATCACCCGGTTCTGATTAATGGCGCGGACCTGCAGGCCCCAACTGGACCGGTACATCAGATAGTAGACGGCTGCTGCGATCGCTATTGCGAGCGTCATGACGAAAACCCCGTTGATGGGGATTTCGACCATATCGGTCACCTGATAGGAGCCCCTCAGCCATTCCGGGATCCGGACACCCACTTCGCGCGGACCGAAGACCGAGCGGTAGACCTGTTGCAAGACCAGCGATAGCCCCCAGGTGGCCAGCAATGTGTCGAGCGGTCTGCGATAGAGGTGCCGTATCAGGCTCCATTCGACCAGAATGCCCATCAGCCCGGCAGCGAGGAAAGCCAGGATGATGGCCACGAAGAAATAGAACCCGAACAGGCCGGGCGCGAAATTTGCGAAGAGCAACGAGGTCAGATAG
>PXDM01000271.1 GCA_003565055.1 Paracoccaceae bacterium | reverse complement strand
GGCTGGTCGTGGCCGGGATCGGCAAATCCGGCCATGTCGGGCGCAAGATCGCCGCGACCTTTGCCTCAACAGGCACGCCCGCCTATTTCGTGCATGCAACGGAGGCCAGCCACGGCGACATGGGCATGATCGTGCCCGAGGATACCTGCCTGCTTCTGTCGAAATCGGGCGAGACGCAGGAACTCGGTGACCTGATCGCCTATTCCAGACGCTTTGCGGTGCGGCTGATTTCGATCACAGGCAATGCGGAAAGCACGCTCGCGCGCAACTCCGATCTGGCGCTGATCCTGCCGGATGTGGCGGAGGTCTGCGCGATTGGCATGGCGCCCACCACGTCGACCACGATGAGCATGGCGCTGGGCGATGCGCTGGCCGTCGCGGTGATGCGCGCGCGGGGTTTCGATCCGGCGCAGTTTCATCGCTTCCATCCCGGCGGCAGGCTTGGCGCGCAATTCCTGCGGGTGGCCGATCTGATGGCCACAGGTGATGCTTTGCCGCTTGTGGATATGCGCGCCCCGATGGCCGAGGTGCTGATGCGCATGACCGGCAAAGGCTACGGTGTCGCGATTGTCACGCGCAACGGGGCCGAGCTTGCGGGGATTGTCACCGATGGCGATCTGCGTCGCCATATGGACGGGTTGATGACGCGCTCGGCGGGCGATGTCGCGACGCCCGACCCGCGCAGAATCAGCGCCGATGCACTGGTTTCGGAAGCGGTGCAGGTGATGAACATGCATAAGGTCACTGCGCTTTGCGTGGTCGACGCGCGCCGCCATGTTCAGGGGCTGATCCGCCTGCATGACTGCCTGCGGGCCGGGGTGATCTGATGGAGCGCGTGATCGTCATCCCGGCGCGCTATGCCTCGACGCGCTATCCCGGCAAGCCACTGGTGGGATTGCGCGGCGCGACGCGCGAGAACCGCAGCCTGATCGAACGCAGTTGGCGCGCGGCTTGCGCAGTCGAGGGCGTTGACGCTGTGTTCGTGGCGACGGATGACGACCGCATCGCCGAAGTCGCCCGCGCTTTCGGCGCAGAGGTAGTGATGACAGATGCGGCCTGCCGCAATGGCACCGAGCGTTGTGCGGATGCATTGGCACGGCTGGGAATTGCGCCGAAACTGGTGGTCAATCTGCAAGGCGACGCGCCGCTGACCCCGGCCTCGTTCGTTACGGCCTTGATCCGCGCCATCGAGGCAGGGGCGCAGATGGCGACGCCCGTGCTGCGCCTGACGCCTGAAACTCATGAGCGGTTTCTCGACGATCGCCGCGCAGGCCGGGCAGGCGGCACCACTGCGGTGATGGATGCCGAGGGCCGCGCGCTCTATTTCTCCAAGGAAATCCTGCCGCATACCGGGCGCAGCTACGGCGCTGCGGAAGAAGTCCCGGTCTTCCACCATGTCGGCGTCTATGCCTACACCCCTGCAGCCCTGCGCGCCTATATGGCCGCAGGCCCCTGCGCGCTGGAAGCGCTCGAAGGGCTGGAGCAGTTGCGCTTTCTCTATCACGGTCTTCCTGTCACCTGTGTCGAGGTCACAGCCGAGGGACGCGAGTTCTGGGAATTGAACAATCCCGAAGATGTTGCGCGCATCGAGGCGGTTTTGGCACGTGAGGGGATCGCATGAACGTCGCGATTGGTGATCTCGAGATCGGCAATGACCGCCCCTTCGCGCTGATTTCCGGCCCCTGCCAGTTGGAATCGCTGGAGCATGCGCGCCTCATCGCGGGGCGGCTGGCCGAGTTCTGCGTAGCACTTGGTATCCCTTTCATCTTCAAGGCAAGCTATGACAAGGCGAACCGCTCCAGCCTCGCTGGTCAGCGGGGGCTTGGAATGGATAAAGGGCTGGAGGTGCTGGCCCGCATCCGCGCCGAATTCGACTGCCCGGTGCTCACGGATGTGCATGAGCCCGGTCATTGCGCGCCCGTGGCTGAGGTCTGTGACGTGCTGCAAATCCCCGCCTTCCTGTGCCGCCAGACGGATCTTCTGTTGGCCGCAGGCGCGACCGGGCGGGCGGTCAATGTCAAGAAAGGCCAGTTTCTCGCCCCCTGGGACATAGCGCATGTGGCCGCCAAGCTCGCCTCGACCGGGAACCAGCGGATTTTGCTCTGTGAGCGTGGATCGTCCTTTGGCTACAACACGCTTGTGTCGGATTTTCGGGCCCTGCCGATCATGGCCGCGCTGGGCCATCCGGTGATCTTTGACGCGACCCATTCCGTGCAGCAGCCCGGCGGGCAGGGCGCAAGCTCGGGCGGGGAGCGCGAATTCGTGGCCCCGCTGGCGCGCGCGGCGCTCGCTGTCGGCTGTGCGGGGCTCTTCATCGAGACGCATGAAGACCCCGACCACGCGCCCTCGGACGGGCCGAACATGGTCCCGCTGGATCAGATGCCGCAGCTTCTGGCGCGGCTGAAAGCCTTTGACGACCTCGCGAAAGGATAGGAGATGAGCACGCCCTGTATCATAGCTGTGGCAATTACCGGCTCGGTGGCCACCAAGGCCCATAACCCCGCTGTGCCGATCACGGTCAGCGAACAGGTCGAGAGCCTGCACGCCTCCTTTGAGGCCGGTGCCGTGATCGCGCATTGCCATGTACGCAACGATGACGGGAGCCCGTCTTCGGACCCCGAGAAATTCGCCCGCCTGAAAGAAGGGATCGAGGCGCATTGCCCCGGCATGATCATTCAGTTCTCGACCGGCGGGCGGTCCGGGGCAGGGGCCGCGCGCGGGGGCATGCTGCCCCTGCGCCCCGATATGGCCTCGCTCACTGTCGGGTCGAACAATTTTCCGACCCGCGTTTATGAAAACCCGCCCGATCTGGTGGATTGGCTCGCGGGCGAGATGCGCAGATATGAGGTCGTGCCAGAGATCGAGGCGTTTGACCTGAGCCATATCATCCAGGCCGCGAAGATGGCCGAGGACGGACGACTGCCGCGCCCGCTCTATGTGCAATTTGTGATGGGTGTGAAGAATGCCATGATCGCCGATGAGCGCATTCTGGAGATATATATCGAAACTTTAAGCCGCTTTGCCCCTGATGCGCTCTGGTGCACCGCTGGCGTGGGGGCAGCGCAGATCAAGGTCAATGAATGGGCCATTGCGCGGGGCGGGCATACCCGCACGGGGTTGGAGGATAATGTCCGGCTTGACCGCGACACCCTCGCGCCATCGAACGCCGCGCTTGTCGCGCGCACTGTGGCATTATGTGAGAAATACGGCCGCCCGGTGGCCACATGGCAAGAGGCGCGCGCAATGCTGGGGCTGCGCGCGGCCTGAGCGCCATCAATCGCGGAAGTTGCGCACTGTCTCGATCATCAGGGCAACATTTTCCGGGTCGGCATCCGGCGTGATTCCATGGCCCAGATTGAAGATATGCGGACCCTTGTGAAAGGCGCGCACGACCCGCTGCGTGTCGTCCACAAGCGCCTGACCGCCCGTCACCATATGGCTGGAGGCGAGATTGCCCTGCACACAGCCATCTTTCTGCACATGCTCGGCGGCCCATTCCGGGCTCACGGAATTGTCGATGGCGACGCAATCGGCGCCCGTCGCGCGGCCGAAACCGATATAGCCCTCACCTGCTTCACGCGGGAAAGCGATGACCGGAATGCCGGGATGGCGTGCCTTGAGCGCGGCAGTAATCTCGCGCGCGGGCTCCAGCGCATAACGGCGGAAGGCGTCGCCCTTGAGCGATCCGGCCCAGCTGTCGAAAATCTTGACGACCTCGGCCCCGGCCTCGATCTGCATCGACAGATAGTCGATGGTCGCTTCCGTGATCCGTGCGATCAGCGCATCAAACGCTTCGGGCGCGCCTTCGCGCATGGCATGGGCCGGACCCTGATCAGGCGTGCCACGCCCGGCGATCATATAGGTGGCGACCGTCCAGGGCGCGCCCGCGAAGCCGATCAGCGTCGTCTCAGCAGGCAATTCGCGCGAGAGGATTTTCACCGTCTCATAAATCGGCGACAGGGTGTCATGGATCGCGCTTGCGGGCTTGAGGGCATCGAACCCGCTCTGATCCGAGATGGTCGAAAGCCGCGGTCCTTCGCCGGTCACAAACCACAAATCCGCGCCAAGCGCTTGCGGCACAAGCAGGATATCGGCAAAGAGGATCGCCGCGTCGAACCCGTAGCGCCGGATCGGCTGCAAGGTCACCTCGGCGGCCAGTTCCGGGTTGTAGCACAGCGACAGGAAATCGCCCGCCTGCGCCCGCGTCGCGCGATATTCCGGCAGGTAGCGCCCGGCTTGGCGCATCATCCAGATGGGGGGCGTGGCCAAGGTCTCACCCGCAAGCGCGCGCAGGATCGTTTTCTGGACAGGGGCGGAAGCGGGGGCGGCTGCGGGCATGACGAGGACTCCTTTGGTTCCTTTCCTCGTCCCAAGCTGGCGGGATTTTGTCAAGCAGAGTTTACACATTCCCCTTGTGCAGATTGCGCCCTAAGGCTAAGCAAATGCTCATGAGCAATGATCATCCGACCCCCGCCCAACCGCTGAAAATCGGCACCCGTGGTTCCCCGCTTGCGCTCGCACAGGCCCATGAGACGCGCGCGCGGCTGATGGCCGCGCATGACCTGCCCGAGGCCGCGTTCGAGATCGTGGTGATCAAGACCACAGGCGATGACCGCAGCCTGATCGACGCGGATCGCCCGCTGAAGGAAATCGGCAACAAGGGGTTGTTTACCAAGGAAATCGAGGAAGCGATGCTGGCGGGCCGGATCGACATCGCCGTGCATTCGATGAAGGATATGCCGACCGTGCAGCCCGATGGCCTGATGCTCGATTGCTACCTGCCGCGCGAGGATACACGCGATGCCTTCGTCTCGCGCCATGTTGCAACGCTGGCCGATCTGGCCCCCGGTCAGGTCGTTGGAACGTCGAGTCTGCGCCGCCGCGCGCAACTGCTGGCTTTCCGGCCTGATCTGAAAGTGGTGGAATTTCGCGGCAATGTGCAGACCCGGCTGAAAAAGCTCGATGATGGTGTGGCTGACTGCACGTTTCTGGCCATGGCCGGGCTGAACCGCATGGGGATGGAGAGCGTCGCGTCCTCGGCGATTGCGCCAGAGGACATGCTGCCCGCCATCGCGCAAGGCGCCATCGGCATCGAGCGCCGCAGCGATGATGCGCGTGTGGCGGCCCTGCTCGCGCCGCTCAACGACACGCCCACGACCCAGCGGCTGGCCGCTGAGCGCGCCTTTCTCGCAGCGCTTGACGGCTCCTGCGAAACCCCGATTGCCGGGCTTGCGGTGATCGAAGGGGATGAGATCTGGCTGCGCGGCGAGATCCTGCGTCCTGACGGCTCCGAGCGGCTTTCCGAGGAAGGCCGCGCAGCGATTTCCGACGGGGCAGAACTCGGGCGCGATCTGGCTTCGCGCCTGCGCGCGCGCGCGCCGAGCGATTTCTTTTCCTGGCTCTGACACTGGCAACCTGCGCCTCGGCCCCTTATCTATGGGCGCTGAGAGGGGCACGGGCATGGTGATCGGCAGACTGGCAGATGAGATGTTGCGCGGCGTGGACCGTGTGGCGACAGGCGTGACCAGCACGGTCTCGGATGTGTTCTTGGAGCCGAAACTGCGCCTTGGCGTGACGGGTCTGAGCGGCGCGGGCAAGACGGTCTTCATCACCTCGCTGGTGGCGAACCTCTTGGATCGCGGGCGTATGGGGCGGATGCAGGGCGTCGCGGGCGGGCGGATCGAGGCCGCGTTTTTGCAGCCGCAGCCCGATGATACCTTGCCGCGTTTTGAGTATGAGCGCCATCTTGCCGCCCTCACAGGCGCTGATCCGTATTGGCCCGAGGGCACGCGCCAGATCTCGCAACTGCGGCTGTCCTTCCGCATCCGCCCCGGCGGGCTTCTGGGCGGGATGCGCGCGGCGCGCTCTGTGCATGTCGACATCATCGACTATCCCGGCGAATGGCTGCTCGATCTGGTGCTGCTGGACAAGAGCTATGCCGACTGGTCGCGCGACGTGCTCGCGCGCATGGCCCATCGCCCTTTCGGGGCCGAGATCCTCGCAGCACTTGAAGCCACTGATCCCAAGGCGCGCCATGATGAGGCCACTGCCCAGCGGCTGACGGAGTTGTTCACTGCCTATCTGGTTGCGGCGCGGGCCGCAGGGCTTGCTGATATCACACCGGGGCGGTTTCTGCTTCCCGGTGATCTTGCGGGCTCGCCAGTGCTGACCTTCGTGCCGCTGAGCACGGGCGGGCCGCGCGGCTCGCTCGCGCGCGAAATGGCGCGTCGGTTTGAGGCCTATAAATTGCAAGTGATCCGCCCCTTCTTCCGCGACCATTTCGCCCGGATCGACCGGCAAGTGGTGCTCGCCGATGTGCTGGGCGCGATCCATGCCGGCCCGGAGGCTGTTGACCGGCTGGGCCAGACCCTGACCGAATTGCTCGCCGCCTTCCGGCCCGGTCGCAACGCGTGGCTCACGCGGCTTCTGGGCGGCAAGCGGGTTGAGCGCATCCTCTTTGCGGCCTCAAAAGCCGATCATCTGCATCACAGCCAGCATGCGCGGATGACGGCGATCATGACCGCGCTCCTGCGCCAGTCGCGCGACCGCGCCGATTTCGCCGGTGCCCGGACCGAAGCCATGGCCATCGCCGCCCTCCGCGCCACAGTCGAGGAAGAACACCAGCGCGGCGGCGCGCGGTTTGATTGCGTGCGCGGGCGGCTGCTGGAAACCGGGCGACAAGCTGCGTTCTTCGCAGGCGATCTGCCCGAAGACCCGATGCAGCTGATCGGTCCCGCACGTGACGGCGCGGCGCAATGGCTTGATGCGGATTACCAGATCATGCGCTTTGCGCCAGCGGTCCTGAACCGGGGCGCTGGGGACGGTTTGCCGCATATCCGGCTCGATGCAGCTGCCGAATTCCTGATCGGAGATTTGTTGCGATGAGCCCCCGCAAACCCTTCCTGTTTGAGCTTGACGGCCAGCCCGGTATCGACCCCGGCACAGCCACGCCTCCGCCCGATGCGCCCCCAGAGGGGCGCGCAATGCAAATGGCCGTGCAGGTCGCGCGGCGTCGCATGTCCTTCTGGGCGCGCCTCGGCTGGTCCGCGCTCACGGGTTTTGTGCTTCTCGCGGCCTCTGTCGCGGCATGGGATTTCGTCACCGGACTGGTCGCGCGGAATGCGGGTTTGGGCTATCTCGCGCTCGCGCTCCTGGCCCTGATCACACTTGCAGCGCTGGCTTTCAGCCTGCGCGAATGGGCAGGATTTCGTCGCCTGCGCCAGATCGACAGCCTGCGGATGCAGGCAGATCAGGCGCGCAGAACCGGTGAACGCAGCCAAAGCGCGGAGCTGATGCGCGCGCTGAACGATCTCTACGCCGCGCGCCCCGAGATGCGCTGGCCACGTGATCATCTGGCCGAGATGGCCCCCGACCAGCTCGATGCTCAAGGGCTGCTCGATCTGACAGAAACCACGCTGCTTGCCTCGCTTGATGACGCGGCCCGGCGCGAGGTCGAGGGGGCCGCGCGTCAAGTCGCTCTCCTCACCGCGATGCTGCCGCTGGCGCTGGTCGATGTGCTGGCCGCGCTCATCACCAATCTGCGCATGATCCGCCGCATCGCAGAGCTCTATGGCGGGCGAGCGGGGACTTTGGGCAGTTTTCGACTGTTGCGCGGGGTGATCACGCATCTGCTGGCCACTGGCGCGGTCGCGGTGGGCGAAGACATGATCGGTTCGGTCGCCTCGGGCGGGCTCGTTTCGAAACTCTCCCGCCGTTTTGGCGAAGGCATCGTCAATGGCGCGCTCACGGCACGACTGGGCATCGCTGCAATCGAAGTCTGCCGCCCCTTGCCCTTCCACGCGTTACCCCGACCACGCACAAGCAATATCATGTCGCGCGCGCTGACCGGGCTCTTCGACCGGGCCTGAGGCTTTCATCTTTGCCCAAATATCCACGGGG
>PXDM01000120.1 GCA_003565055.1 Paracoccaceae bacterium | reverse complement strand
GGCGCGGCCTCGGTGGCAGCGGATGCCGAGATCTGCGCGATGCTGGCGGATGCGTTGGAGGCCGTGGGGATCGCGCGCGGGGATTATGTGATCCGGGTGAATAACCGCAAGGTGCTGAACGGCGTGATGGAGGTTGCGGGGATCTTGGACCCCGCCGACCCGTCGAAATTCGAGGCCGAGCGCGGGATCGTGCTGCGCGCCATCGACAAGCTGGACCGGCTTGGGGTTGATGGTGTGCGGGCTTTGTTGGGCGAGGGGCGCAAGGATGAGAGCGGGGATTTTACGAAGGGTGCGGGGCTGTCGGAGAAGCAGATCGGGATAATCTTGAACTTCATCGAAGCGCCTGAGAAAGTAGATTCTCAAGCACATGAACTTTCTGAGATAGCTGAAAATAATGCGGTTGCTGGTGACGACAATCGTTTTTCCATTGAGCGGGCAGCCACAGAACTTCCTAAGTTGATTGCGACAATGATCTCGCCGACGAATACCGGTGATCGCAAGGCGCATTTCAAGAACATCGCTGCGATCTCGGTTCTCGGACAACTTATCAAAGACTCTGAGCAGGGGCGACAGGGTGTCGATGAACTGGCCGAGTTAGCAGATCTTGTTCAGTCGCAAGGCTACGGCCCCGACCGCATCCTAATCGACCCCTCAGTTGTGCGCGGTCTCGGCTACTACACTGGCCCGGTTTTTGAGGCCGAGTTGACTTTCGAGATCACCGACGAAAAGGGCCGCCCGCGTCAGTTTGGCTCGGTCGCAGGGGGCGGGCGCTATGATGATCTGGTCAAGCGCTTCACCGGGCAGGCTGTGCCTGCAACCGGCGTCAGCATTGGGGTGGATCGGTTGCTGGCCGCTCTGGCCGCAAAAGGGCGGCTGGAGGCCAGCGCGCAGGGGCCTGTGGTCGTCACGGTCATGGACCGCGAAAGAATGAGTGATTACATGGGGATGGTGCAGGATCTTCGCGCAGAAGGCATCCGCGCGGAGACCTACCTCGGCAATCCAAAGAACTTCGGCAACCAGTTGAAATACGCCGATAAACGCCAGAGCCCGATTGCCATTATCCAGGGTGAGGATGAGGCCGCGCGGGGGGTGGTGCAGGTGAAAGACCTCATCCTCGGTGCGAAGATCGCAGCGCAAGCTACTGTAGAGGAATGGAAATCCCAGCCTGCGCAGGTGGAAGTCCGCCGCGAAGATCTGGTCGCGACGGTCCGCGAGATGCTAGGGCGGCACGGATGACACGCGAAGAGGCGCTGGCCGCAGAGTTGCTCGCCGAGATCGGCGCGACAGGCGCGCAGCCTGTGGCGGCGGATATTCTGCAACCGGCGGAGACGCTTCTGGACCTCTATGGCGAGGATATCCGCGCGCGCGCCTATGTCACCGATGATCCGCGCATGGGCGAAATGATGCTGCGGCCCGATTTCACCGTGCCGGTCGTGCAGGCGCATATGCAGGGCGGCGCGGAGCCTGCGCGCTATTGCTATGCCGGCCCGGTCTTTCGCAAACAGGCCAGCGGGCGGGCGCGGGAATATCTGCAAGTGGGCTTCGAGCTTTTTGCCCGCGCGGATCCTGCCCGCGCCGATGCCGAGGTCTTCGCGCTGTTTGCACGGCTGTTGCAAGGCTATGAGTTGCGGCCTGTGACGGGCGATATCGGTATTCTGAAAGCGGCAGTGGCCGGGTTGCAGACCAGCGATGACCGCAAGGCCGCGCTGATGCGCCATATCTGGCGGCCCAGACGCTTCCGTGCGCTGCTGGAGCGGATGGGCGGGCGCGGGCCGCTCGCTGAGGCGCGGGCGGAGCTTGTCGCGCGCCTGCGTCATGCGCCTGCCGCGACGCTGATCGCCGAAGCAGGGCAGATGGTCGGTCTGCGCTCGGAAGCCGAGATCGAGGCGCGCATCGCGCGGGTGCTCGCGGATGCCGAGACCCCGCTCATCCCGCAAGAGCAGCATGCCGCGCTGGAAGCGCTTCTGGCGCTTGCTGCGCCCGCACCTCAGGCGCTGGCGGAGATGCGCGCGCGCGACTGGCCCGCGCTGGCCCCGGCGCTGGACCGGCTGGATGCGCGGCTGGATGCGCTGTCGGATGCGGGCGTGGATGTGGAGCGCCTGCCTTTCGAGGCGAGCTTCGGGCGCACGACGATGGAATATTACGACGGCTTCGTCTTCGGCTTCCTGCCTGCGCGCGACGATCTGCCGCCTGTGGCGACGGGCGGGCGCTATGACGCGCTGACGGCAGTGCTGGGGCAGGGCCGCGCGATCCCGGCCGTGGGCGGCGTGATCCGCCCGGCCATTCTGGCGCAACTGGAGGGCATCTGATGGCCGTCAAGCTGGGCGTGCCGTCCAAGGGGCGGCTGATGGAGCAGACCTTCGCGTGGTTCGCGGCGCGCGATGTGCGGCTGACGCGGACCGGGGCGGCGCGGGAATATGCAGCCGAGGTTGAGGGGGTGGCGGGGTTGGAGTTGGTGCTGCTCTCGGCCTCGGAGATCCCGCGCGAATTGGCGGCGGGGCGCATTCATCTGGGCGTGACGGGCTCCGATCTGGTGCGCGAGGAACTGGCGGATTGGTCCGCGCAAGTGGTGGAACTGGCGCTGATGGGCTTCGGGCATGCCGATCTGATCGTGGCGGTGCCCAAGGTCTGGGTCGATGTGGAGACGCTCGACGATCTCGATGCGGTCGCCAGCCGGTTCCGCGCGGCGCATGGGTTTCGGCTGCGGATCGCCACGAAATACCACCGGCTGGTGCGAGACTATCTGCGCGCGCATGGGGTGGCGGATTACCAACTCGTTGATTCGCAGGGCGCGACGGAAGGAACGGTGAAGAATCTCACTGCCGAGGCAATTGCCGATATAACCTCGACCGGCGAGACGTTGCGCGCCAATCACCTGAAGATCCTCTCGGACGCGCCGGTGCATCGCTCGCAGGCGACGCTTTTTGCCTCGCGCACAGCCGATTGGACGGGCATGGCGCCCGTCTTGCAGACGGTCATGGGGCAACTTGGGCTATCCCCGCCGGATGATTTTTCGCCTGTGTTGTGAAATGATGCATGTATTCTACCTCTAGTTATATTCTATACATGTATTGAATTTTGACTGGTGAGGTATGTGTGAGTAAAGATTTTGTTGCCCCACAGGCAAACCGCCCGAAAGCCCCGCCTCTGCCTCAGGGTCGGATGAACATGAATCCGGCGGATATCAGCTTCTGGACGTTGATTGCCGAAGACTTCCGAACCCATGACAAGGATATTTTCGCGCAGGGCTTCTGGTGCCTCTTCTGGCATCGTTTCGGCAACTGGCGCATGTCCGTGCGTATCAAGCCTTTGCGGATGATCCTGACCGCGATTTATCGGACGATGTTTCGTCTCGGGCAATGGACAGGGGGCATGAAGCTGCCCTACACTGTGCAGGTGGGGCGCCGAGTGAAGCTGGAGCATTTTGGCGGCATGGTGCTGGTGCCGCGCGCGATCGGGAATGATGTGACCGTGCGCCAGAACACGACGATGGGAATTGCGTCTGAGAGGGATCTGAATGCGCGTCCGATCTTGGAGGATTTCGTGGATGTCGGGGCAGGGGCTGTGCTGCTGGGGGATATCGTGATCGGGCGCGGTTCGATCATCGGGGCGAATGCGGTCGTCACCAAATCCGTGGCACCTTATTCCGTCATGGTCGGTGTGCCTGCCATTTGCATCCGCAAGCGCGATCCATCCGAAGTCGAGACGTCAGGGACGGCAGAGGGACAGTGATGCAGGCCAGCCAGCCAGATGACAGGCTTGAGAGCGGACAAATCCGGCGGCGGCAGGTCTTTTATATCCCGGGCTATGACCCATTCCCACCGCGCCGCTACCGCGAGTTGTATCGCTGCGAGGCTGCGGATCAGGCGCGCATCTCCGGCTATGAGATCAGCCAGTCGCCGCGCACGGGCGCGGGCCCCTATGGTTGGACTGTCCGCGCCGAGGTCGGCGGGGCAAGCGTTACCTCTGACGTCCTGATCCTCGAATGGTCCGATATCGTCAAAAGCTCGATGCAGGCGGGGATTGCAGCGACCTATCTGCTGTTGGTGCGCACGGCCTGGACCTATCTCTCGACCGGGGTGCTGTTCCGGCTGTTTCGCCTGCGCGCAGGCCCCGGCATTGCGGCCATGTATCCGGTGGTGATGCTGCTCGGGCAGTTGGCGATTGCGGCGCTTGCCGCGCTGCTGGTCGGCTGGGGGCTGGCGCAATTACTGCCCGCATGGCTCGCCTATCCGCTGGGGCTTCTGGTCATGCCGCCCATCCTGCACGGGTTTCGCCGCATCGACGGGCGATTTTTCGTGCATTACCTGCTTCTGGATTTCGCCTTCACCGCCAAGCACAAGGGGCGAAACCCGCCGGAACTGGAAGCGCGGCTCGATACATTCGCAGCGCAAATCGCGGCCGCGCTCGCGGACCCTGCGCTCGATGAAGTGCTGGTCGTGGGGCATTCCTCGGGCGTGCATCTGGCCGTGTCGGTGCTGGCGCGGGTGATCAAGGGGGGGGCTGCGACCGGGCATCCGAAACTCGCATTCCTGTCGCTCGGCCATGCGGTGCCGATGCAATCCTATCTGCCGCAGGCGCAGGGCTTGCGCGAGGATTTGCGCTTCCTGTCGACCTCTGATGCGCTCTTCTGGCTTGATGTGACCGCGCCGGGCGACGGCTGTTCCTATGCACTCTGCGATCCGGTGTCGTCCTCGGGGGCCGCGCCCAAGACGGGCAAACGCTGGCCCATCGTTATCTCTGCGGCGTTCAGCGAGAGCCTTGCGCCCGAGACCTACCGCAAATACCGCCGCCGCTATTTCCGGCTGCATTTCCAGTATCTCTGCGCTTTTGACCGCCCGCGCGATTATGATTATTTCCTGATTACAGCGGGGCCCTTGTCGCTGGCAGAGCGGTTCAAGGGGCGCAAATCCTCGGCTTCCGTCTCGCATGCCTGCTATCTGCCCAAGAGCCAGCGCATGCCATGACGCGCCCGCCCATGCCCGACCACCGCGCTGACCGCGTGGGCCTTTGGCGACATCTGGCGATGTTCCGGCGCGATATCCTGTCGACGCAGCCTGCACGGCTCTACGCTGCGAAGATGGCCGAGGTGAAGCTGCCCTTTCTGCATTCGGTCATGGTGAACACGCCCGATCTGGTGCGGCTGGTGCTGCAGGAACGCCCCCGCGATTTCCCGAAATCCGAGCGCGTGCGCGAAGGGTTGCGGCTGCTTCTGGGCAATTCGGTCTTTGTCACCAATGGCCCGGTCTGGGAGCGCCAGCGCCGCATGATCGACCCGGCGTTCGAGGGCGGACGGCTGCGCGAGACCTATCCGGCGATGTGGGCGGCGGCCGAGGCCTCTGCGCAGCGTCTGAGCCCCGGCACGGTCGAGATCGAGGAGCAGATGAGCCATGCCGCCGCCGATGTGATTTTCCGCACGCTGTTTTCGCTGCCCATCGAGGATGCGACCGCCGCCGAGGTCTATCAGACCTTCCGCGCGCATCAGCGCTCCGCGCCGCTTCTGAACCTCGCGGCGCTGATCCCGCTGCCGCGCTGGCTGCCGCGCTATTTTCCGCGTGAGACGCGCGCGACGGCGGCGCGCATCCGCGCATTGATCACGCAGATGGTGGCGGCCCGGATGGATCAGATCGCCGCCGGGACGGCGCCCGATGATCTGGCGACCAAGATCCTGACGACGCGCGATCCGGACACCGGCGCGACATTCACCCGCGATGAAATGGTCGATCAGGTGGCGATTTTCTTTCTCGCGGGGCATGAAACGAGCGCCTCGGCACTCGCCTGGACGCTCTATCTCTTGGCCACGCATCCCGAGTGGCAAGCGCGGCTCGCGCAAGAGGCCGAGCTGCTGCGACCCCATGTCGCGCAAGGCACAGCCCCCGATTTCGGGCTGTTGCGCCGCTTGCCCCTGATCCGCGACACGTTCCGCGAAGCGCTGCGGCTCTACCCGCCGGTCCCGATGCTGGTGCGCGAGGCGACCCGGCGCGAGGAATTTCGCGGGCGCAAGCTGGGGCAGGGCGCGCAGGTCGTGGTCTCGCTCTGGCATATGGGGCGGCATGAGGGGATTTGGGACGCGCCCCATGATTTCCGCCCCGAGCGCTGGCAGGAAGAGGCCACCAAGGCCCATGCGCGCGATGCGTTCCTGCCCTTTTCCAGCGGGCCGCGCGTCTGCACGGGTGCCGGATTTGCGATGGCGGAGGCCGTACTGATCCTCGCGCGGCTGCTGTGCGACTGGGAGTTTCGCGCCATCGCGGGGCGCGAGCCCGTCCCCATGGCCCATATGACTGTGCGCGCGCGCGATGGCATCTGGCTGGAACTTGTGCGCCGCACGTGACGCTTGCTGCATCGCAGCGATTTGCGCTTGACATGATCTTGCGTTTTCGCCAGTGTCCAGCGCAAGATTATTACGCGAGCGTCCTCAAGCGCTCTTGCAGATCGGAGGCCAGAATGACCGAAGCCCAAGCCACGCCCAATGTGCCTCAGAAAGACAAGCCCTGGCTGTTTCGGACCTATGCCGGGCATTCCACGGCCAAGGCGTCGAATGCGCTCTATCGCACCAACCTGTCCAAGGGCCAGACCGGGCTCTCGGTCGCGTTCGATCTGCCCACACAGACGGGCTATGACAGCGATCATGAACTGTCGAAAGGCGAGGTCGGCAAGGTCGGTGTGCCGGTCTGTCACCTGGGCGACATGCGGATGCTGTTTGACCAGATCCCGCTTGAGCAGATGAACACCTCGATGACGATCAACGCGACCGCGCCGTGGTTGCTGGCGCTCTATATTGCTGTGGCGGAAGAGCAGGGCGCGGATGTCTCCAAGCTGAACGGGACCGTGCAGAATGATCTGATCAAGGAATATCTCTCGCGCGGGACTTATATCTGCCCGCCCCAGCCCTCGATGCGGATGATCACGGATGTGGCCGCCTATACGCGCGAGCATTTGCCGAAATGGAACCCGATGAATGTCTGCTCCTACCATTTGCAGGAAGCGGGCGCGACACCGCAGCAGGAACTGGCCTTTGCGCTGGCAACGGCCTGCGCAGTGCTTGATGATCTGAAGGGCAAGGTGCCCGAGGAGCATTTCCCTCAGATGGTAGGGCGGATTTCGTTTTTCGTGAATGCGGGCATCCGGTTTGTGACCGAGATGTGCAAGATGCGCGCCTTTGTGGATCTCTGGGATGAGATCTGCCGTGACCGTTACGGGATCGAGGACGCGAAATACCGCCGTTTCCGCTACGGGGTGCAAGTGAACTCGCTCGGCCTGACCGAGCCGCAGCCAGAGAATAATGTCTACCGCATCCTGATCGAGGCCTTGGCGGTGACGCTCTCGAAAAAAGCCCGTTGCCGTGCGCTGCAGCTTCCGGCCTGGAACGAGGCGCTTGGTCTGCCGCGTCCCTGGGATCAGCAATGGTCGCTGCGGCTGCAGCAAGTGCTGGCCTATGAGACGGACCTCTTGGAATTCGATGACCTCTTTGACAACAACCCGGCAGTGGATCGCAAAGTGGCGGAACTGATGGAAGGCGCGCGCGAGGAATTGGCGCGGATCGACGATATGGGCGGCGCGGTCAAGGCCATCGACTACATGAAATCGCGGCTGGTCGAAGCCAATGCCGAGCGCATCACCGGGATTGAATCGGGTGAGACTGTGGTGGTGGGCGTCAATAAATTCATCACGACCGAGCCTTCGCCGCTGACCACGGGCGAGGATGCGATCATGGTTTGCGACCCGGAAGCCGAGGCCGACCAGATCGCGCGGCTGGAGGCCTGGCGCGCGTCGCGCGACGCGGCGGCGGTCAAGGCCGCGCTGGCCGATCTGCGCGAAGCGGCGCGCTCGGGCGTCAATATCATGCCGGCCTCGATTGCGGCTGCCAAGGCAGGTGCGACGACAGGGGAATGGGGCGAGACCGTGCGCGCGGCCTT
>PXDM01000266.1 GCA_003565055.1 Paracoccaceae bacterium | reverse complement strand
TCGCGCGCCGATCTCGACACGGCGCTGGCGCGCGCCTTCGCCTATAGCCGCTCGCATCAGGCGATTGTCGAAGATTTCATCGACGGGGTCGAATACAATATTTACGCGCTGATCATCGAAGGCCAAGCGCATCTGGTTACATCCTGCCGCAAATACAATCACGAAAGCACGGATGGCACGGCCATCACCTCTTTTGCCACCTGGTATCAGAACCGCCTGCCGGACTGGTTCCGGGCCAGTGCGACGGAAATCCTGCAGCGCATTGCCGACGGCTTCGGGCTGCGGAATACCGCGATGATTTTGCAGGTCCTGGTCCGCGATGAAGACATGTCCGTGCTGGAATTCGCCCCACGCGTGGGCGGTGGACTGAGCTACTGGGCCGTCCTGCAACAGACCGGCTGCGATCTGGTCGAGGCCATGCTCGATGCCTGGCTCGGCGCGGCACCGATCCTGCCTGCCGCCCGCGAAAGCGATATCGTGATCACCACGCATCTTTACGCGCATCCCTGCACCTTCGACCGTATCGAGGGCGTTGAAGCCCTGCGGGCGGCCGGCACCATCGAAGCCTATATTCCCAACAAGATGCAGGGCGGCATCATTTCTGCCGAAAAGGCCAGCCGCGACCGGGTCGGGTCTTTCGTGCTTCGCGGCAGTTCCGACCAGAATATTCTTGACCGGGTTGCCCAGATCATGAGCGGAATCGAGGCCTATGACATCAATGGGCAGGTTGTGACCGATAAGGAAACTTGTATCCGGGCCGTGTAATGACACCATAATATTGGTGGCTTATTGGTGGCTTACGGTCAGGACCGAAGCGTAGATAGCGTAGTGTAATCCGGGAACGGCCGCTGGCGGAGCTCCCGAATGTTTTGAAAAGATTGAAAACGACTTGCAAGACGGGGCTCCCATGCCGAAAGCAGCGAAGAGATCCTCATTTACATCCTGGCTTCGCAAAAAAGCCGTCGCGGGGCTGCTCTATTTTGCTGACAGGAGCAGATCGGGGCGAATCGACCGCTGGCTCTACGGGAAAGTGACCGCACGCGAAAGCCCAAGTCCGGGGTTCGTCAAGCAACTGGCCTACAGGGCGGAAAGCAGGACACAAGCTGACTCCGAACGGGCGCTGTGGCGCAAGTTCCTGACGCGCGTGCAAACTGCGCGGATCGCCCGCGACACAGGCCACGCGCTGACACGGCTGGCGGCGCTGGAAACCCAGGCCGCTGTCGCGGATCCGACCCATGCGGCCGGACAGCTGCAGGAATTCTGGTCCTATTGTGACCGGACTCTCTCGGACACGGCTCGCGAGGTGATGCACAAGAATTTCATCCAGACAATCGACGCGCTTCCTACCCGGACCGGATATCAGACCATTCTCGATCTGCTGGAGCCGCTTATCGCGCGCGCCCCCGAAAACCAGAGCCATTACATTCTGGCCCTGAAGAAACTGCGCCCGGTGATCCAGAAACAGACTGAGGGCTGGGAAACCGCCATGGCTGCCTGGTGGGATCTGATTTCCAGATACCAGACGCATCTGGAAGAGCCGACCATCGAGCATATCGGCACGCATTTCCGCGCCCTGTCGCGCAAGGCCGGAGCAGGCACGGACCCGGATGCCCCGCGCAAGATCTCGGCATCCCTGATCACGCATTTCCCCGAGGATGGCCGCTCGCTCAACCAAATGGCGCAGGTCTGGGAAAACCGGAAGGACTGGCGCAGTGCTGCGAATTTCTGGCAGCTTTCGGCCGCAACGACCAAACCTGTCACCACCAGCAACGGGGCCTGGGTCGCGGAAAACGCCGAAGAGGCGATGCGCCGGACCAATACCACGCTCAAACGTCTGCGGCTGGCCCGCCAGGCCCTGGCCCAGGAACTCTATGCCAAGGGCAGGTATCGCGAATTCTGCGAACTGGCCAGCCGCGCCGTGGAATTGCTGCCCGAACACCGGATGATGAAGAAAGAGCCGGAAACGCTGGCCTTGCTGAAGACTTATGTGCATCACGCACTCAAGACCGATCAGACCGAGCTGCCCGATCCGGAGACCTATAGCGACACACCCAAGCGTATTGTCTTCTGCCTCGATGTGCTCAAGGTCGCGGATCATTATACGCATTCACGGATCCTGTTTGCCATCTGCCGCAATCTGATGGCGCTGGACCCCGAAATCGAGACGCATATCGTCGTCACCAATGAGCGCCTGACTGTCAGCACGCCCCTACTGGACCCGGCTTATAACCTGACACGCGACAATGTCATCGAGGAGATGGCGCGCGCGGCCCTGCCGGAGTATTACGGCACCCGGTTGCATGTGCATTTCTACCGCAATTTCGGGCTGGAAGGGCTGGTCGATACCTGCAAGAGCATTCTGGCCCTCAAGCCCGACGTGATCCTCTATGGCGGCGGACATATCGGGCTGACCTCGAATGAAAGCCGCGCTGTACGCCATTGCCTCTATGATTTCATACCCACAGCCTTCATGTTCATCCAGGTCAATAACGAAGTCGACGAGAAACTCGACATGGTGATCGCGCGCGGCCCGCATGAGATCCTGGGCGCCCCGCCCGAGGACCGGGTACGCATCCAGCCCTATCCGACGATCACGGATGAGACGCTGGTCACCGATCCGGTGATTGACCCGGCCAAGGCCGAGTCGCAGATCCTGCTTTCGGCTGTTGCCGGGGTGCGCATGGACCTGCGGATGCAGGCCCAGAAGCCGGAAGATCTCAAATGTCTGTTCGGGATTCTCGACGAGAATCCGGGAAGTGTGTGGCATTTCGTGGGGTCGCGCGACCCGCAAGAGCTGGCCGCCTCCATCCCGCTTCTGAAAGAACGTGTCGATGCCGGTCAGATCGTTCTGCATGAATTGCTGCCCTATGACGTGTTCACGCAGATGGCCGAAAATGCCGCGCTCTATCTGCAACTGCCCGGTTTTACAGGGGGCGCAGGCGGGGCCGGTATCGCGCGCCGCGCCGGGGTACCCATTCTCACCTTCGAGAATTCGGATGTCTCCGGGCGTCAGCCCGAGGAAACCGTCTTCTCCGAAGCGGATGTCGCCGCCTTTGTCGCCAAGGCCAACAGCCTGCTGTCGGACCCGGAGGAATGGGAACGCATTGCCCGGCTGCAAATTGCCCATAGCCAGTATCTGCGTGAGCAGGCACCCGAAGGCTTTTATGACTGTCTCGCCGAAGCCAGCAGGACAGCCCGCAGCCGCATGGCCCCCTGGAGTGCACCACATACTCCCAAATCTTCTGATGAGGTGAGGGTGGTCCCTGCAACAGAGCATGAAGAGAACAGTATGCTTGAAGGCCGCAATGCTAGGCAAGTGCCGAAACCTAATCTTGCAATGGGGCAGAACAACTGAGATGGCTGCGGGCGATAACGGCAAATAGCGACATACGCGCAACGCTGGCTACAAGACACATGCATGCAAGGCCGTATGACTGTCACATGTTGACGCTGCAAAACGGCTTGAACAATACGGATATTCTAAAAGGAAATGAAATGAAAAATCTGGCATACAAGGGGTTTATGTAAATATGCAGCTTTTGCTCGATTGCACCCTGCGCGATGGCGGGTATTATAATTCCTGGGACTTCTCTACGCCCCTTGTGAACAGTTATCTGCAGGCCATGAAAGCCGCGCAGGTCGATATCGTGGAACTGGGCTTCCGGTTTCTGGGCAACAAGGGCTTCAAGGGTCCCAATGCCTTTGCCACGGATGCGTATCTGCGCAGCCTTGATATCCCCGAAGGCCTGCAGGTCGCTGTCATGGTCAATGGATCGGATCTGCTGACCGATCTGGGCCTTGAGGCAAGCCTTGCAAGACTGTTTCCCGAACCCGCCGCCGACACGCCTGTCGATCTGGTGCGCTTCGCCTGCCATTTTCACGAATTCGAACGGGTTCTGCCTGCAGTCGGCTGGCTGACCGAACGTGGCTACCGGGTCGGCTTCAACCTGATGCAGATTGCGGACCGCACGCGCGAGGAAATCCATGTGCTGGCGCAAAAAGCCGCGCAACGGCCGGTCGAAGTGCTCTATTTCGCTGACAGCATGGGCAGCATGACCCCGCAGGATACCAGCCGCATCATCGGCTGGCTGCGCGACCACTGGGACGGGCCGATCGGCATTCATACGCATGACAATATGGGGCTGGCGCTGGCCAATACCCTGCAGGCCGTGGCCGACGGGGCAACCTGGCTGGATGCGACTGTCACCGGCATGGGGCGCGGCCCAGGCAATGCGCGCACTGAAGAACTGGCCATCGAGGCCGAGGCCTTCCGCAACCGCCGCGCCAATCTGGTGCCGCTGATGGCCCTGATCCGCCAGCATTTCGGGCCGATGAAAACCAGTTATGGCTGGGGCACCAACCCCTATTACTATCTGGCCGGAAAATACGGCATTCACCCCACCTATATTCAGGAAATGATGAGCGATGCGCGCTATGATGAGGAAGATATCCTCGCTGTGATCGACCATCTGCGCGCCGAGGGGGGCAAGAAATTCAGCTTCAACACGCTGGACGGGGCGCGCCAGTTCTATCGGGGCACCCCGCAGGGCAGCTGGCAGCCTGCCTCGGTCATGGCCGACCGCGACGTTCTGATCCTGGGGACAGGCCCGGGAGTCGAGGCCCATCGCCCCGCGCTCGAAGCCCATATCCGCCGCGCCCGCCCGCTGGTGCTGGCACTGAACACCCAGTCAGCCATCGACCCAAGCCTGATCGATCTGCGCATTGCCTGCCATCCGGTGCGGCTCCTGGCCGATGCCGAGACCCATGCCCCCCTGCCGCAACCGCTGATCACCCCGGCCTCTCAGCTGCCCGAAAGCTTGCGCATGGAACTTGGCAACAAGGAGCTTCTGGATTTCGGAATCGGGATCGAGCCGGGGCGGTTCGAATTTCATGACACGCATTGCATCGCCCCCACCGGGCTGGTGGTGGCCTATGCGCTGGCCGTGGCGACCAGCGGACAGGCCGCGCGGATCCTGATGGCCGGATTCGACGGCTATCCCGCCGGCGATGCGCGCAACAGGGAAACAGAGACCGTGCTTGAGGCCTATCGTGCCCATGCCGCAGAAGACCGATTGCTCTCGGTAACACCGACCCGGCATCGCCTGCCTACGGCAAGTATATACGCATCGGAGGTCTGATTATGGAGGCACAAGGCCCCGTCACTGCTTTCTTACCCTGTCGCAAAGGCAGCGAGCGCGTCCCGCGCAAGAATATCCGACCTTTTGGCCCTTTCCAGGAGGGACTGGTTCAAATCAAGCTGGGGCAGTTACTCGACTGTCCCCGGATTGATCAGGTTGTTCTGTCCACAAATGACGAAGAGATCCTCGATTATGCGCGCCGTCTGGGGGCCGCTCAGCTGGTGGTTCATCACCGCGCCGAGCACCTCTCCAGCAGCGCCACCAGTACCGACGCGCTTGTCGGCCATGCCCATGACCTGATCCCCGAAGGGCATATTCTCTGGACTCATGTCACCTCACCCTTTGTCACTGCAGAAATTTATGCCAATATCATTGCCACCTATCAGCAGGCCCTGACACAGGGTCATGATTCACTCATGACCACAACATTGCTCCATGCTTTCCTGTGGAATGAGAAAGGCCCGCTGAACTATGACCGCAAAGTCGAGAAATGGCCACGGACCCAGACATTGACACCGGTGCATGAAATCAACAGCGCCGTATTCCTTGCCCCCACCGAGATCTATTCCCGGCTGGATGATCGCATCGGCGAAAATCCATACCTCTTTCCGCTGGACAAGCTGACGGCGCAGGATATCGACTGGGAATCTGATTTCGTTGTGGCCGAACAACTGCTCTTGCGCGGGCTGGCACCGACATGATCCCGCATCCAGCGAATTATACTACCCTTGTCTTCGACTGCGATGGGGTCGTTCTCGATTCCAACAAGGTCAAGACCGAGGCCTTTCGCACCGCTGCCCTGCCCTGGGGGGAGGCTGCTGCTGACGCGCTGGTCGCGCATCATGTCGCCCATGGGGGCATCTCACGCTATGCGAAATTCGCCCACTTTCTGGACTCGATCCTGCCGGACCATGCCCCGCAGGCCGTGCCGGGCCGCGATGGCCCCGATCTCGACACACTGCTGACCGCCTATGCGGGCGCCGTGCGCGCGGGGCTGATGTCCTGCGCCATCACCGAAGGGCTGGAGGATTTGCGCGCCGCCACGCCCGATGCGCGCTGGCTGATCGTCTCGGGCGGCGATCAGGCCGAGCTGCGCGAGGTCTTCGCCGCGCGCGGGCTGGCCGCGCATTTTGACGGCGGCATCTTCGGCAGTCCCGACAGCAAGGATCTGATCCTCGCGCGGGAAATCGCCGCCGGAACGATCCGCAGCCCGGCCCTGTTTCTGGGCGACAGCCGCTATGACCATATCGCCGCAACGCGTGCGGGGCTGGATTTTATATTCCTCAGCGGCTGGAGCGAATTTCACGGCTGGCAGGATTATGTCGCAGCGCATCACATTCCCCATTGCCACGCTGTAGCATCACTTGGACCAGACAGATGAACATGACACCAGATTTCACGGTTTCCGGAACGGACACCCGCTTCCAGATGTCCATTGGCGGCCCTGCCGTATCGACATGGGGCGTCAATATCCGCAAGAACCGCCTGATCCTGTCTTTGAAATGCACAGCCGACGGGTCCATGATGGCCCCTTTCTCTGTCACCGGACCTGATGGCGTAGCCATCGTGCATAGGCTGACCCCATCCAGTGGCGGTGGGCGTATCCACCTGAGTATTCCCTGCAAGGATATCATGGCGCATTGCACCGAGATCGTGCTGGACATGACCTTCGGCACGCAGAACCTGCAGGAAACAATCCCGATTCGCTGTGCTACGGTCGAGGATTACAAGCGCCATCTGGAATTCCGGGACAACAGGACAACCTCGGACGGGCGCAGGCTCAGTCGAGAAATCATTGCAGGTCTGGCCCTGCGCAGTTCGCAAACCCCCAGTCTGGAGCCGCATTACCGCATCGCCTCGGCAGTGGTCCATACCTACAAGGCGATCGAACTGCCTGATCGCATCGCCCTGCCGTCGGAACGCTATCTTGACGATTTCGAAGCGCTCGCTCTGGAAATCTTTGACCAGAAGGGGGACATCCGGTCGGATGGTCTGCATCTGTGGCTGTCGATCCTGACTGTCGGATGGCATCGCGCTCTGGCCGCCGGCGATATGCGCGCCGTCATGCGCAATTTGCGCAAGATCCATGATCTTGCGTGCCGCCTCACAGATCCGGACGGGGATCTGCGCAACAGGTTTCATCTGACACAAGCCAAGAATGTCAGCATCTCACTGTTGTTTCTGGCCTATATCCACTGGCGCACAGGCAAGCAGAAGAAGGCCCGCGAGACGGCCAGCCGCCTGTTCCTTGTGCATCTGGCGAATTCACGCAAGCTTGAAAACTTTGGCGGAAACGGAGAGCTGGTGACGCTCGACCCTGTCCGCTTCTTCAACACTCTCGGCTGCGGACATAATACCTATCTGGCGCTGTGTATCAATGCCGTAATCTGCGGCAAGAACCGCTCGATCATCCGCAAAAATCTTGATGAAACCGCTGTGCTGACAGCTGTGCTGCGCGCCGGATCGCCCGGTTTCAAGGAACAGATCAGCACCCTTCTTGCCGAATATGTTGACAGCCAGCGAAGACCGGCTTCCCGAAAGAAAAAGGCGGCACCTGCCGCCCTTTAGTTTTTAAAACTCTCTGTCAGTATTTTAACTAAAACCGTGCCACAAGAGTCGTCCGAGCGATACGCGCTCAGGCACCTTCAGACGTATCTTGCAAAGACTTCAATTCCGCTTTCCGCGTCTTGAGCGCGAGTTATTGTCAAATCTGGTGTTTTGGGATCGTCACGCGGCGGCCCGATCTGGGTTTGATGGCTTGACGCCGTTGATGAAATCGACGCCTT
>PXDM01000187.1 GCA_003565055.1 Paracoccaceae bacterium | reverse complement strand
TGTGTTTGCTCATTAATTCCGCCGCAAGCTCGCGATAGGCGACAGCGCCTTTCGACTGCGGATCGTAGCTCAGCACCGGCACGGCAAAGGACGGTGCCTCGCTCAGCCGGACATTGCGCGGAATCATCGTCTTGAACACCAGATCGCCCATATTCCCGCGCGCATCGGCCTCAACCTGCTGCGCGAGATTGTTGCGCCGGTCATACATGGTCAGCAACACCCCCTCAATCCGTAGAGCAGAATTCGCATTCTCCCGCAATTCGCGTACGGTCAGCATGAGTTGAGACAACCCCTCCAGCGCGAAAAACTCGGCCTGCAACGGCACGAGCACCGACTGCGCGGCCACCATCGCGTTCAGCGTCAGGAGGTTTAGCGAGGGCGGGCAGTCAATCAGGATGTAATCAAACTGCCGCTCAACCACATCGGCCTGACGCAACGCATCCTGCAACAGAAAACTCCGCCGCGCGCGCGACATCAGCTCGATATCCGCCGAGGACAGATCCGTCGTCGCCGGAACAATCGAGAGCCCCGGATGCGCCGTCTCAACGATGATATTGCGCGCCTGCGTCTCACCGAAAAGCAGGTCATATGTTGTGTTCTTGCGCTGATCCAACTCCAGACCTAGACCCGTCGAGGCATTCCCCTGCGGATCAAGGTCGATCAGCAGCGTGTTCTGCCCCTTCTCCGCCAGCGCGGCAGAGAGGTTGATTGCCGTGGTTGTCTTGCCCACACCACCCTTCTGGTTTGCAATGGCGATGATCCTGGTTTTGCGCCGGTCAACCACGTGTCAGTCCCTTCAAGATGAGTATCCGCGCCGAAGCGTTGGTCTTGCTTTGATGGCTCGCCGCGTCAAACTGCCATTCTGCGCGCGCGGCTGCAAGTTCTTCGGCATGAGTTTTGCCCTTCGGCAGCAGCGCCACGCCATTTTCTGCCAAATGCCGGGCTACGAGCGGCAATAGTTGCGGCAACGGGGCCAAGGCCCGCGCCGACACGACATCTGCCCCAAGCGCATCGACCTGTTCAACGCGTTGCGCAATGACATCTGCGCTCAAGCCTAGCTCTCTGATCGCTGTCATGAGGAACGCTGCCTTGCGTTTGTCGCTTTCGATGAGGACGAATCGACACTCCGGCAGCTTCTCCTGCGCAGCTATCGCACAAACGACGCCCGGAAGCCCGCCGCCCGATCCCAGATCAGCCCAAAGGCGCGCGTGTTGTGGTGCATGGTCAAAAACCTGTAAGGAATCGCGAATATGGCGCTCCCAAAGGTCAGGAATTGTTGACGGCGCCACCAGATTGATTCGCGCGTTCCACTTCTCCAGAAGCGCCGCATAGCGCTCAAGCGTCGCCAATGTTTCACGTGAAACATTCGGCTGGTCCTGCACCACCATCACGACGCCACGCGCCGTTGCATCACCTGAATCCGCGACAGGAGCAGGACCAGAGCCGCCGGTGTCATCCCATCCACCCGCGACGCCTGCCCAAGTGTCTCAGGCTGCGCTTTGGCCAGTTTCTCGGTCAGTTCGCGCGACAATCCGCTCACTGCGGTATAATCGAAATCAGCCGGAATTTTGCGCTCTTCATCCGCCTTGAGCACCTTAATTTGTGCCTCCTGTCGAAGCAGATACGAGTGATAGACCATCTCACGCGCGATCTGCTGTCTGATCTCGGCGTCAATATCAAACAGATCAGGCGCGAGACTCGAAAGTTTGTCAAAATCAAACCCCGGCAGACCCAGCAATGTCAGCGCATCGCGCTTTGTCCCGTCCGCACTCACCTGATGCCCAGCAGCCCTCAGATCCTGCGGCGTGAAGACATGCGTTCTCATCCGAGATTTCGCATCTTCCAGCCGCGCGATCTTGTCCTCGAACAGTACCTTCCGCATCTCGCCGATACAGCCAATGCGCAGCCCCAGAGGCGTCAACCGCTGGTCCGCATTGTCGCTCCGCAATGACAAGCGGTATTCGGCGCGGGACGTAAACATGCGATAAGGCTCAGTCACGCCGCGCAGGGTCAGGTCGTCGATCATGACCCCGATATAGGACTCGGCCCTGCTGAATGTGATCGGATCCCTGCCAAGCGCTGCATGGGCGGCGTTCAACCCGGCGACGATCCCTTGCGCCCCGGCCTCTTCATACCCGGTCGTCCCGTTAATCTGCCCGGCAAGATACAGCCCATCGAGCGCTTTCAAACGCAGTCCCGTCGTCAGGGCGCGCGGGTCGATATAGTCGTATTCAATCGCATATCCGGGCTGAAGGATGCGCACATTCTCCAGCCCCCGGATCGTGCGCACATAGGCGTGCTGCACCTCCTCCGGAAGAGAGGTCGAGATCCCATTCGGGTAAACGGTATCGTCGTCCAATCCCTCAGGCTCCAGGAAGATCTGATGCGAGTCCTTATCGGCAAAGCGCGAGATTTTATCTTCGATCGACGGACAATAGCGTGGACCGACACCTTCGATATGGCCGCCATACATCGCTGATTTTGAGAGGTTTTCTCGAACAATCTCATGCGTATGGACATTTGTATGCGTAATCGCGCAAGCGATCTGTCGGGCGATGGTCTGGGCCGTCAGGAAACTCAGATACTCGGGTGCCGCGTCGCCTGGTTGCCGTTCGAGCGCATCCCAGTCGATTGTCTTGCCATCCAAGCGAGGCGGGGTTCCGGTCTTGAGGCGACCAATGGGCAGATCGAGACGACGCAACTGCTCGCACAGGACGTTTGAGGCTTGGTCGCCCATCCGGCCTGCGGGAAAACTCCGGTCACCGATGAAGACCTTCCCGCCAAGGAAGGTGCCTGTTGTCAGAACAACAGATTTTCCGGAAATCTCAATATCCCCGTTGATCTGAACACCTGTGACAACATCGCCTGATTGGCGAAGCGCGGTGACCTCGGCATAGATCAAATCGAGACCTGCGATCTGCGCAACCTCTTTCGCGACGAATTCGCGGAACCGCTTGCGATCGGCCTGCACGCGCGGGCCTTGCACTGCGGGGCCTTTCGAGCGGTTCAGCAAGCGGTATTGAATCGCCGCGTAATCACCCGCACGTCCCATGATCCCGTCGAGCGCGTCGATTTCACGGACGAGATGCCCTTTGCCCAAGCCACCGATGGCCGGGTTGCAGGACATGACGCCGATATCTTCCGCGCGGAAGGTGATCAGGGCTGTTGCGGCACCAACCCGTGCCGCTGCAGCAGCGGCTTCGACACCTGCGTGACCGCCGCCAACGACGATGACATCATAATGTTTCACGTGAAACACTCCTACTTCCCGATGCAAAAAGACGCGAAGATATCGCCCAGCAGATCCTCGACATCAATCTTGCCGATCAAGACATCCAAGGCGCTGATCACAGCCCGGATATCATCGGCGACAAGCTCCGAGATATACGCGCCTGAGCGGAGTTTTTCAATCGCCTCTGCAAGCGGGATCGCGGCATTCTGAAGCGCTTGAAGATGGCGTCGTCGCACTGTCACGCCATCCCGCGCCACGCGTTGCGTCAAGATTTCGGTAATCCGCGTGAGCAGCGCATCAACGCCCTGCCCTGTGGTGCCAGAGACACCACTCTTGACCCCCGGATGCAGATCAGCCTTTCCGACGAGGACGATATCATCCCCGCGCACCGCTACAGGTAGCTGTCCATCCGGTCCTTCACGCAATATGATGCGAATATCAGCATCATCTGCACGTTTCTGACCGCGTGCGATACCAATCGATTCGATTTGTTCATCTGTATTGCGCAGCCCGGCGGTATCGAGAAAGGTCACTGCAAAGCCGTTTACATCCATGCGCAGCTCGATCACGTCGCGGGTTGTCCCGGCGATATCCGAGGTGATCGCCGCCTCGCGCCCCGCCAGCGCGTTGAGCAAGGTCGATTTCCCCGCATTCACGGCCCCCACGAGCGCCACTTCGAACCCTGTCTGGACACGTTCGCGCGCGCCCTGCCCTGCGATCTCATGCGCGATGCCTTGGGCCACGGCTTCCAGCTCGGCCAGAATCTGCGCGTCGAAATTACCGATATCTTCCTCGACAAAATCAATCGAGACCTCAATCAGTGCCGCCGCTTTCAAGAGATGCCCACGCCAGGCCGTAACCATCTGCCCAATGGCCCCGTCCAGCACCCGCAGCGCCTGTTTTCGCTGGCTTTCGGTCTCGGCTTCGAGAAGGTCACTCAGCCCTTCGACCTGCGTCAAATCCATCACACCGTTTTCCAGCGCGCGGCGGGTAAATTCGCCAGGCTCTGCCAGCCGCAGCCCATGATCCTGCGCGAGACAGGTTTCCAGCGCGCTGATCGTCGCAAGGCTGCCATGGACCATCAATTCGGCCACATCCTCGCCGGTGAAGCTTGCGCCTGCGGGGAAGATGATCAGCAGGCCCTTGTCGAGACGCTCGCCCGCAGCGTTGCGGAAGACGCGCAAGGCGGTGCTCCGTGGCGCAGGGAGCGCGCCAGAAAGAACTTCCGCGACCGCATGCGCGCGCGGCCCAGAGAGGCGGAGAACAGCAACGCCCGATTTCCCACGGGCCGAGGCCAGTGCGAAAATCGTGTCCATGTCAGGAATTCATGGAATCGAAGAAATCGCTGTTGGTCTTGGTCTGTTTCAGCTTGGAAATCAGGAATTCGATGGCGTCGGTCGTGCCCATCGGGTTCAGGATGCGGCGCAGAACGAAGGTTTTTTGGAGATCGGTTTTCTCGATCAACAGGTCCTCTTTGCGCGTGCCGGATTTCAGAATGTCGATGGCCGGGAAAACGCGCTTGTCGGCGATCTTGCGGTCAAGGACGATTTCGGAGTTCCCCGTGCCCTTGAATTCCTCGAAGATCACTTCGTCCATGCGTGAGCCCGTGTCGATCAGGGCCGTGGCGATGATGGTAAGCGAGCCGCCCTCTTCGATATTCCGGGCCGCGCCGAAGAAGCGCTTGGGGCGTTGCAGGGCGTTGGCGTCCACACCGCCGGTCAGCACCTTGCCCGAGCTGGGCACCACCGTGTTGAAAGCGCGGCCCAGACGGGTGATCGAATCGAGCAGGATCACGACATCGCGCTTGTGTTCGACAAGGCGCTTGGCTTTTTCGATGACCATTTCAGCGACAGCCACATGGCGCGTGGCGGGCTCGTCAAAGGTCGAGGCGATGACCTCCCCCTTGACCGAGCGCTGCATGTCGGTGACTTCCTCGGGGCGCTCGTCGATCAGAAGAACGATGAGGTAGCATTCCGGATGGTTTTTCTCGATGCTATGCGCAATGTTTTGAAGAAGAACGGTTTTACCTGTGCGCGGCGGCGCCACGATCAGCGCGCGCTGGCCTTTGCCCAAGGGTGAGACGATGTCGATGATCCGCGCCGAGCGGTCCTTGGTTGCGGGGTCATTGGTTTCCATCCAGAGCCGCTGATCCGGATAAAGCGGCGTCAGGTTGTCGAAATGGACCTTGTGGCGCGCGCGTTCGGGCGTGTCGAAATTGATCTGCGTGACCTTGGTGATCGCGAAATAGCGCTCATTTTCGGCCGGGGCCTGCATCACGCCTTCGATCGTATCGCCCGTGCGCAAGGAATACTGGCGGATCATGTCGGGCGAGACATAGATATCATCGGGACCGGGGAGGTAATTCGCCTCTGGCGCGCGCAGGAAGCCGAACCCGTCCTGCAGCACTTCCAACACGCCCTCGCCCGAGATGATCCAGCCATCTTCCGCGCGTTCCTTGAGGATCGAGAACATCATCTCGCCCTTGCGCATCGAGGGCGCATTCTCGATCTCGAGCTCTTCGGCCATAGCGAGCAGTTCCGCCGGGCTCTTGGCTTTCAACTCGGCGAGGTTCAGGGATTCCGTGACCTCGGGACGGTCATCGAGGATGAGATCGGACATGATGGCTCTCTCTGCCCGGCCGGACCGGGGCAATGGCACTGGATTCAAAGGAGATGCGGGATGCCGGACGGCAGCGCATAGGCGCGTTTAGGCACAACTGGCGCGAAAGTCAATCAGGGTCAGAATTTCACAATGACCGAGAGGACGATGAGCACCATCATCACGGTCGGGACTTCGTTCATCATCCGGTAATCGCGGCCTGTCAGCGTGTTGTCACCTTCGGCGAAGATGCGGCGGCGGCGTGCGCACCAGATGTGGAACCAGGTCATGCCGATGAGCCCTGCGAATTTCGTCCAGGGCCAGATTGCGGCCCATGTCACGACACCGGGGATGGCGACCATCAAAAGCCCGGTGCCCCAGGCGACGATCATGGCGGGGTTCATGATGACACGCAGGAGCTTATGCTCCATCGTCATGAACACATCGTGCATCTGTGCGCCCTCAGCGCGTTCGACATGGTAGACGAAGAGACGTGGCAGGTAGAAGAGCCCTGCCATCCAGCTGATCACTGCCATGATGTGCAGTGCCTTGATCCAGAGATAGAAATCACCCAGCATCTTCGCCTCTTGCTCTGTGCTCTTCTTCTTTAAATTAAGAAAAGAAAAGAAGGAATGTAGTTGTTAGTAGGGGCTGTGGATATGGGGATAAAATATCTGCGCACAGGTTTATCCACAGGGGGAGCGGCTGTTGTGGGAGTTTCTCTGGAAATAAAATGACGTGTTTTCATATACTTGATTGAGAACAAATTATGAATATTCTGTTAAGCAGAGAATTGCCGATGAGTTTTACACATCGCAGGGTTGCGGGTTTTCCCATGTGGGTAGATGCGGCTCGGCGCTTGCGTGATCAGGTACAACATGGCAGCAGGTCGGGATGTTGCGGAAATCCCCTGCGGCATCCATGATCTGTCCCATCGGTTTTGCACAGGGTTGTTCACATGCCGCTTATCCTCGCATCCAGTTCTGCCAGTCGGCGCGAGATGCTGTGCAATGCCGGGTTGGATGTGGAGGTGCAGCCGGCCCGTGTGGATGAAGCGGCGATCCGTGCCGCACTACTGGCGGAGGACGCAAGCCCGCGCGACATCGCTGATGCGCTGGCCGAGAGCAAGGCTTTGAAGGTCGCGGGACGGCGGCGGGATGCCTTGGTGCTCGGCTGTGATCAGGTGCTCGCGCATAAGGGCGCGATTTTCGAGAAGCCCGAGACGCTGGACGCGGCCCGCGCGCAGCTTCTGGCGCTGCGGGGGTCGACGCATCAGTTGTTATCGGCGGCGGTGCTCTATCATGAGGGCGCGCCGGTCTGGCGGCATGTGGGCGTGGCGCGCTTGACGATGCGGCAGTTCTCTGACGGGTATCTGGACGCTTATCTGGTGCGCAACTGGCCCGCGATCAGCGCGTCGGTTGGGGGCTACATGCTGGAGGCCGAGGGCGTGCGGCTATTCGCGCAGATACAGGGCGATTATTTCACAATCCTTGGCCTGCCACTGTTGGAATTGCTGAACTATCTGGCCTTGCGCGGGGAGATCGCAGGATGAGCAAGATACCTCTGGCCGGTGTGATTGGTTGTCCTGTCGGGCATAGCCGTTCGCCGGTGTTGCACGGAACATGGCTGCGCGACTACGGCATTGCGGGGCATTATGTGCCGCTGCATGTGGAACCGGGCCATCTGGCGCAGGCGCTGCGGGCGATGCCCGCGATGGGGTTTGTCGGCGCGAATGTGACGATCCCGCATAAGGAAGCGGCGTTGGACCTCGCCGATGAGGTGAGCGATATAGCTGCGCGGATCGGGGCGGCGAATACGCTGAGCTTTCTGGACGGGCGGATTGTCGCAGATAATACAGACGGTTACGGCTTCATGGCCAATTTGCGCCAGCAGGCCCCTGACTGGCGGGCAGATCAGGGCGCGGCGCTGATCCTCGGGGCCGGGGGGGCCGCGCGGGCGATCATCGTGGCCTTGCAGGATGCAGGCGTGCCGGAAATCCGTATCAGCAACCGCACGCGCGCGCGGGCCGAGGGGCTGGCGGCGGAATTCGGGCTGGTGGTTGTCGATTGGGACGCGCGGGGCGCGGCTCTGGGGGATCTGGGGCTTTTGGT
>PXDM01000522.1 GCA_003565055.1 Paracoccaceae bacterium | reverse complement strand
GGCGCAGGACGTCAGGTAAAATTCCCACATGCGCTTGAACCGCGTGTCATAGCCCATCGCGGCAATCTCGGGCCAGCGGGACTGAAACTGCGTGTTCCAGCGACGGAGCGTCTCGCTATAGCTGAGTCCGAAATCATGCGTGGTGACAAAGCCAAGACCCTGCGCCTCGGCCACTTGCCGCACTGGGGTCGGGGCCCCGAGCATGCCGCCGGGGAAAATGTACTTCTGAATGAAATCAACATGGTTGCGGTAGGAGTCAAATCGCGCATCGGGCACCATGATGATCTGGATGACGGCTTTCGCAGCCGGTTTCAGGCGCTCATGAACGGCCTTGAAATAGCGCGGCCAGTATTTCTCACCCACGGCCTCGAACATCTCGATGGAGGCGATGCCGTCGAATTGCCCTTGCGTGTCGCGATAATCCTGCATCCGGATCTCGACGCGATCGGACAATCCCAGCCGCGCCATCCGCGCCACGGCGAAATCATGTTGCGCTTGCGAGATCGTGAGCCCGGTCACCCGCAACCCACGCTCGGCCGCCGCATATTCCGCAAAACCGCCCCAGCCGCAGCCGATTTCCAGCACATGGTCGCCCGGCGTCACGTCCATTCGGTCGACCATCGCTGCATATTTCGCATCCTGCGCGACCTTGAGACTTTCCGTCCCGGTGGTGAAAAGGGCCGAGGAATAGGTCATCGTCTCATCGAGCCAGAGCGCGTAGAAATCATTCCCCAGATCATAGTGATACGAGATATTCTTGCGCGCTTGCGTCTTGGAATTGGCCCGCAAGCTGTGGCGCAAGCGTTCCAGGCCCCGGATCAGGCGCAGCCCGACGGCCTCATCATAGACTGACGGGTTGTCGTCATTGATCAGGTCCATGAAGGCTTGCAGGTCCGGCGTGGACCATCCGCCCTCCATATAGGATTCAGCGAAACCCACATCACCCTCGCGGATCAGCCGGGCGAAGAGATCGTCGTCATGGACGCGCAGTTCGGCAGCATGGCCGGGCGCAGCGCCTTCGGCGCGAAAATGACGGCCATCCGGCAAGATGACATCGAGCCGACCTTTGTTCAGCCGCTCGGCACGGGCAAAGGCTTGCGCGAAATAACGCGGCAGGTTGAGTTGACCCGAAACTGAGGTCAGAATCGTGCTGATACCGGGGTGGTGCAGTGCCATATCTGTCATAAGTCTGTTGTTCCTGTCGCGGCTGTGGTCAGCCTTGTTTTTGTTTTTGGTAAACGTCAAGGGCGCGCTGACGCCCCTCGGCGAGCGGCACAAGCGGTTTGGGGTAAGAGTGGTCTCGGCGCATGTCCCAGCTCTTGGGGCAGGCGTCGAAAAACTGGAGCGCCGTCTCTGGCGGCTCGGATGAGGCTTCCGCCAGCCAGCGCCGCCGATACGCGCCTTTGGGATCGAATTTCTCGGCCTGCGTGTCCGGGTTGAAAATGCGGAAATAGGGCGAGGCATCCGGGCCAGAGCCCGCCACCCATTGCCAGCCCATTGCATTCGCCGCCGGGTCCCAGTCGATCAGGCAATCGGCAAACCAGTCAAGCCCGACCCGCCAATGTGTCAGCATATGTTTGGTGAGATAAGAGCCGACGAGCATCCGCGCGCGATTGTGCATCCGCCCGGTCACGTAAAGCTCGCGCATCGCGGCATCTACGATCTCGATCCCCGTCCGGCCCTGTTTCCAGCGCAAGGTCTCGGCAGTTTCGGCATCCCAAGGGAAATTCTCCCAGCCCTCGCGCCAGCTTTTTCGGGTGATATGCGGGGTGTGATAGACCAGATGATAGGCGAATTCGCGCCAGACGACTTCCTTGAGGAAGGTTTCGGCTCCGGCCTTGCCCTCTGACATGGCGCGCTGGCCCGAGTCCCAGAGCGCCAGCGGGCTGATCTCGCCGTAGGTCAGGTTTTCCGACAGGCCAGACGTCCCATCCCGATCCATCCGGTCGCGATCCTGGTCATAGCGCTCGACCGCATCGCGCATGAAACTCGCCAGTCGCGCCTGCGCGGCGGCTTCACCGACATGCACATATTGCCCCACGATTTCAGCACCGCGCTGCATGGCATGGCCCATCTTCCAGCCGTTGAGGCTCTCGCTGTCGGGCCACTCTCTGGGCGCGGTCAGGGTCTTCGGGGCAGGGTGGCGGGTGGGCACTTCCCTGCCACGCACGGCCTTCCAGAACGGTGTATAGACCTGATAGAATTTGCCCTGACCTGTTTCGACCTCCCACGGCTCAAACAGCAGATGCCCCCGGAAACTGCGGGCATCAATGCCGTCGTTTTTCAGCGCCTCTTTCACGGCGCTGTCGCGCGCGATCTGATCAGGGTCATATTGGCGGGTCCACCAGACACTGCCCGCGCCGGTTTGCTTGATCAGCGCTTGCAATGTTTCCAGCGCCTCGCCGCGGCGCAGGATCAGACGGCTGCCGATCTCCTCAAGCCGCTTTGCCAAGGCATCAACCCCCAGCCCAAGCCGCCATTTCGGCGCGGCCCCGAGCCCCTCGACGATCTCATCATGAAGAAAAACCGGGATCACAGGCCGCCCAGATTGCGCCGCGCAATGCAGCGCAGGGTGGTCGCCCAGCCGAAGGTCGCGTCGCAGCCAGATCAAAATTGGTGATGTGTCAGTCAAATAGTGTCGCCCTTGCCCCGATATTGGTGTCGATGTAGCGCCGGGGCCATAACGTCAAGACTTGGCCGGAGATGCGAGGACCTGACGCCTGTGTCGAGAGATCAGTCAAGACAAGCGCTTAGCCGGATCCGAGGATAATGCGCACATAATCACGGGTTTCGCGGAAGGGCGGGATGCCGCCATGGCGTTCCACAGCGCCAGGACCGGCATTATAGGCGGCGAGTGCGAGGTTCCAGGAGCCGAATTTATCATACATCATACGCAGATACCGCGCGCCCCCATCGAGATTCTGGCGCGGGTCATTCGGGTTCACGCGGAGCATCTGCGCGGTGCCGGGCATCAGTTGCGCCAGACCGATTGCGCCTTTGTGCGAAACCGCGCCGGGGTTCCAGCGGCTTTCCTGATGGACGAGGCGCAGGAACAACTCCTCCGGGATCGCATGGCGTCTGGCAGCGGCGCGCGCAAGTTCCACATATTCGCCGCGATAAGACCCGGCATAGCGCGGGATCGTCGGTTGAGCATCGCGCTGGTCTGTATTCGACTGGGGCAAGAGCCGGGCCGATGCGGAATATTGCTGCGACATCCGCCCATCAATCACATGGCTTGCAGCGCGCATCGCATCAACGCGTGTGTTTGAAGCGTCAGATCGAGACAGGTTCAACCCCTGCGCAAAGGTCGAAGAGCATGGAAATGCCAGCGCGAGAGCTGTGCCGAGCACCCAGATATTCCGCATTATCGCTGTCCCTGCAGGTGTTTTCCGGCATTGTGTATCATATTTCGTGTTTTTTTCCAGCCCTTGCGATATCCTGCCCCGGAATGTCGCGCTAACCACTTCTTAACGCTGTTGCGATGTTGTAGAGCCGTGAGACACGCGGATTCGCGACACATTCGACGAAAAAGGCAAGGGGGCCATCATGGCGGGATCGGTAAACAAGGTCATTCTCATCGGCAATCTGGGGCGCGACCCGGAAGTGCGGACCTTTCCTGATGGCGGCAAGATCTGCAACCTGCGCATCGCCACATCAGAGCGCTGGCGCGACAAGGCCAGCGGGGAACAGCGCGAGCGCACCGAATGGCATAATGTCGTTTTGCGCGGTGACGGTTTGGTGCGCGTGGCTGAGCAATATCTCAAGAAAGGCTCCAAGATTTATGTCGAGGGCAGCCTTCAGACCCGCAAATGGCAGGACCAGAGCGGGCAGGATCGCTATTCGACCGATGTTGTCGTGGCCGGGATCGGCGGGACGCTGACGATGCTGGATGGACGTGGCGAAGGTGGTGGCAGCGGCGGCGGTGGCGGCGGTGGATACAGCCGCGATCAGGGCTATTCCTCCAGCTATGGCAGCTCTGCACCTTCTGCGCCTGCGGATATGGATGACGAGATCCCGTTCTGAGTGAGCGGCGCCGCGCTTATCACGCGCGGCGCGCGCAACTCTGGTGCGGCCCTGCCAAGGGGCCGGGTCTTGCGTAACGGGAAAGCTCGTCGGGGTTTCCTTCGACTGACCTGTAACCGTTTCCGCATCAAGCGCAGTCACCTGCGCTGGTATACGGTGACGCAATCATAATCTATGGATTGAAAATGGAGCGGATGACGCGATTCGAACGCGCGACCGTCTGCTTGGGAAGCAGAAGCTCTACCCCTGAGCTACATCCGCACCTGAGGTTGAATACTCCGGCGCAAAGGCCAGCGCAAGAGCCTCTTTCGCCGTCATGCATCGGATCGCTTCGCAAACGCGTGCGATTGGGCGAGCCGCCGATATGATCTCGATCACACAGGGCAGAGCGTCGGGCTGCAGCGCGCATGCAAGCGCGCGCGAGGACCCAGTGTGATTTCATTGCCGTGACCTTCGGTGATCGTCCAGGCCGCCTGGGGCGCCATGCGGGCGCGCAATCGGCGCAGCGTCCAGGATGGCGTGATCGGTTGCACGGCCACTTGCGCAGGGCAGGGGGCCAAATGCCAGCGGCTTTCGACCCCCGCAGTGCCGCCTTCTTCCGGGGTCAGCAACAATCCCAGCAGCCCGGATGCGCTGCGGCACGCATAGCCTGTCTCGGCGGCCAGATGCAGGCGGCGCAGCGGGGTCAGGAGGGGCGGGCCAGAGAGTTCCATCACGACCCCGGCCATTGCGCCAGAACGCAACGCCTCTTCCGCGCAGGCCAAGGCGTCCGCGTCACGCGCGACATCGAGCAGGATCAACCGCTCCGGATTGATCCACGGAGCCATGCCAGTGGGCGCCAGCCTGTCAGGGTCCCAACGCGGTCTGATCCACAAGACCGGACCCTGCACAGCGGCCAGCGCCCAGAGCGCCAGCAGACGCCGCGCCGGCCCGCATAATTCATGCGCCCGGCCAAGCCGGAGCTGCAGGATGCCCGCCAGCGACAGCGGCGCAGCCTCTGTGCCGTAAATCTTGGTCTCGTGACGCATTCCACAGTTCCTGATTTGTTCTAAACTAGCAAAATACAGCCACTCGGGCAAGTGCATGGCGCTGCGCGGAAAAACAGGATGCGGCGAGACCGGAAACTTGCTACCACGTCATTCAGATGACATGGAGGGATCAGTATGATGCGGAACAGTTTCATTGCTGCGGGCCTGTTGGCCCTCGCAGCCTGTCAAACGGCCCCCACCGGAGAGGAGCAGATGACCGATCAACCGCCAAGCTGCATCGCACCAGATTTGCAAGGCTCCGTGGGTCAGCGGCTCTCGACGCTTGATCAGACGCAACTGCCCGAGCCCAAGCGCATCATCGGCCCGGGCACGGCCGTGACCATGGATTACCGCTCCGACCGCCTGAACGTGCAGCATGATGCCAATGGCATCATCACGCGCATCTTTTGCGGATAAATCGCTGGTTTTCCTGCACGAAAAATGACCTAGGATAGAGAGTATCCAAGACCCGAGGGGCAGATCATGAAGAAACGCAAATTCGGCCAGTCGGAGCTTGTGGTGTCCGATTACTGTCTTGGCACCATGACCTATGGCAGCCAGACAGATGAAACTGATGCGCATCGCCAGCTCGACATGGCGATGGAGGCCGGGATCAATTTTCTTGATGCCGCCGAGATGTATCCGGTCAATCCGGTGCGTCTCGAAACTGCCGGGCGCACTGAGGAAATCATCGGTCGCTGGATCAAGGCGCGCAAACCGCAAGACCTGATCGTGGCGACGAAGATCACGGGTGCGGGCTCGAACGCGGTCAAGGACGGCCGGCCGATCAGCGCTGAACGGATGCGCGCGGCTGTTGACGATTCGCTGAGGCGTTTGCAGATTGATTGCGTCGATATCTATCAACTGCACTGGCCTAATCGCGGATCCTATCATTTCCGCAAGAACTGGAGCTTCGACCCTTCCGGGCAGGACCGCGACGCCACGCTTGCACATATGCGCGATGTGCTGCTCTGCGCCCAGGAGCTGATCGCGCAAGGCAAGATCCGCCATATCGCGCTGTCCAATGAAAGCGCCTGGGGGGTCGCGCAATGGCTTCAGCTCGCGCGGGCCGAAGAGCTGCCGCGCATGCTCTGTGTCCAGAACGAATATTCCCTGCTCTGCCGGCTGTTCGATCTCGACATGGCCGAGGCCTGCTGGAACGAAAATCTGCCCTTGCTCGCCTATTCCCCGCTCGCCGCAGGGCTCTTGTCGGGCAAATATGCGGGCAATGTGACGCCTGATGGCTCGCGACGCGAACGCAGTCCCGATCTGGGCGGCCGGATCACTGGCCGCGTCTTCGAAGCCGTGTCCGGCTACCTCGCCATTGCGCATGAATTCGGGATTGATCCGATCCATCTGGCGATCCAATGGACCCTGACCCGACCTGTCCCCACCTTGCCGATCATCGGCGCCACGAGCGCTGAGCAACTCGCGCATCTTCTGGCCGGGAAAGAGGTGAACATCCCTGAAGATGCGAAATCTGCCATCGAGCAGATGAACCGTGCGATGCCGATGGTCTACTGACCACGCATGCCTGCGCGCTTTGCGAAACCCTGACGGACAGCGGGAACCATGATTGATTTCGACCATGTGCGGGCCGTGCTTTTCGACAAGGATGGAACCCTTTTCGATTTCAGTTCGAGCTGGTCTGGTGCGACACATCGCTTGCTCGACCGCCTGTCCGGCGGCAATCCTGCGCGCAAACGCGTGCTTGCAGTGGTTGTGGGTTATGACATCGACTGCGCGTCATTCGATCCCGCCTCACCTTTGATCGCGGGGACACTTGAGGATGCTCTGGCGCTTCTCACGCCACATCTGCCCGACCTCACCCGCTCACAACTCGCCGCGCTTCTGGAAGAGAGCGCCAGCAACGCCGAAATGGTTCCTCCGCTCCCGCTCGCCCCGCTTCTTGATCAGATCAGCGCCACCGGGCGCGTTCTGGGGGTTGCGACAAACGACAGTGAAGCCGCGGCGCTGTTGCATCTGCAGCGCGCCGGGATCCGCGAGCGTTTCGCGCATGTTCTGGGATATGACAGCGGCTACAGGCCGAAACCCGCGCCCGACATGCTTCTGGGCTTTGCCGAGCGCGCAAGCATCGCGCCGGAACATGTTGTCATGGTTGGCGACAGCACGCATGACCTGATCGCAGGCCGCGCGGCAGGCATGCCCACGATCGGTGTCCTGACCGGCCTTGCGCGCGCCGAAACGCTCGCCCCCTTCGCGGACCTGGTGCTCCCCGATATCGGCCATCTGCGTGGCTTCCTGATGCCCGACTGATCCCGCCTGTCTTTCATCTTTGTCCAAATATCCTCGGGGGTGAATTGGCCCGAAGGGACAAGAGGGGGCAGACAGCCCCCTTGCGCCGTCGCGGCCAAAAGCTCACGCGGCGGTGTCGAGCCAGATCGTCACTGGCCCGTCATTGATCAGATGAACTGCCATCTCGGCCCCGAACTGACCCGTTTCGACCGTCACACCCAGCGTACGCAAGCACGCAGCGAAATGCAGATAGAGACGCGCGCCGTCCTCTGGCGCGGCCGCTTGCGAAAAACCGGGGCGATTGCCGCTGCGTGTGTCTGCAGCCAGAGTGAACTGGCTGACGACCAGGGCCGCCCCGCCGGTGTCTTTCAGCGCAAGATTCATCTTGCCGCCGCCATCGCGGAAAATTCGCAGCTTATGGATTTTGGTCGCCAGAAGCTCCGCCTCGGCCTCTGTGTCGCCCTGCATCGCGCAGATCAGGATCAAGAGCCCGGCGCGACATTGACCGACCGTTTCGCCCGCGACCTCGACCCGCGCCTCGCTGACGCGCTGGACCGCGTACGTTCGAATCGGCCAGACCTGCGGAACCAGGCCGACGAGATGGCCTGCGCGGACTGGTATCGGGTTTGGGTCCTCTGGCTAACTGGTATC
>PXDM01000493.1 GCA_003565055.1 Paracoccaceae bacterium | reverse complement strand
GAATGATCCCGCCTGTGGGGAAATCCGGCGCAGGCACGTACTCGATCAGATCCGCACTGCTCAGATCGGGGTTTTCGATCAGCGCCAGCGTCGCATCGATCACCTCGCCGAGATTATGCGGCGGGATATTCGTGGCCATCCCGACCGCAATCCCGCCCGCGCCATTGACCAGCATATTCGGAAAGCGCGCGGGCAGCACCGTCGGCTCGCGGTCCCGCCCGTCATAATTGTCCTGAAAATCGACTGTGTCCTTGTCGATATCGGCGAGCAGATAGGCCGCAGATTTATCCATCCGCACTTCGGTATAGCGCATGGCCGCCGCGTTATCGCCATCCATCGAGCCGAAATTGCCCTGCCCGTCCAGCAGCTTCAGCGACATCGAAAACGGCTGCGCCATCCGCACCAGCGCGTCATAGATCGCGCTGTCGCCATGCGGGTGATATTTCCCCATCACATCACCCACAGCGCGCGCGGATTTGCGATAGGGCTTGTCATGCGTATTGCCGGATTCATGCATTGCATAAAGAATACGCCGATGCACAGGTTTTAAGCCGTCCCGCAGGTCAGGGATCGCGCGGCTGACAATCACGCTCATCGCGTAATCGAGGTAAGACGCGCGCATTTCCTGCGTGATCGAAACGCTCGGTCCGCCAGGGTTGGAGGGCGGGTTTTCGTCCATGTTTTCAGGGCTTTCCGGGGCGTCGCTCACGTTATCCTCACAGGCTGCGCACATCCTCTAGATGTGGTTTGCAACACTCTATCAGAACCATGATATGGGGTGCAATGCCGCTTTCCCCACGCTTCTGGCAGCCACGCCCGTCAAGTGCCAACAACATGTTTTCATTGAAAATTATCATCTCTCTGGCATGATTCTTTCAGGAGGGGGCGAAAGAAGAGGTGACTGATGGAAACACGTGAAACCGAACTGATGCTCAAGGGCTATGGTCTGACCACAGCCGAAATGATCTACCGGATGCCAGACCATACGCATGTGCTCAACAGTTTTGTCTGGCAGGATTACGATCTCGCACCAGACTACCCGCGCCTGTTTGAATTCATCGAATTCTGGCATGACAGTATCGAAGGCCCCCTGCACAGCGTGCGTTTCACGCATCGCAAACGGCTCTCGGCCGGAGAATGGCGGCATGTGGTAGGTGAGTTCGAGGTCGGCAAATTCTCACGCCGCGACCTCAGGCTGCATTAACGCAAACGCAGGCTGAGCAACCAGAGCGCGGCAATGCCGAATGACGCGACCGCGTTCCAGCTTGCCATGGACAGGCCCAGCATCTCCCACGGCACCTCGTCGCAGCGCACGACCGGAGCCGCCATGATCTGGGCCAGCACCTCTTCAGCGCTCAGCCCGCTGACATCACCAACCGCGCAAGACGACGGTCCCGGCCACCAGCCGCGCTCGACGCCTGTGTGATACACCGCAATTCCGCCCGACGTCGCCGCCCCCGCGGCCCCGATCGACGCGAACACCGTGCCCCCCAGCCAAAGCGCGCCCACCCCGGCCAGCGCCACAACATGCGGCCAGCGCTGCCAGATGCAAAGCGGGCATGGGGCCATATTGCCGAAATGCTCAAAAGCAAGCGCCCCGAGCAGGAGGCCAAGGGAGCCGGCAAGCGCGAGGAGCTGAACCTGCCTGCGCATCACAGCACCCGCACGAACAGGAACCCGCCCAGGAGCAACACCATGAAGACCGTGAAAACCAGCCCCAGACGCGCCTCGATGAAATCGCGGATGGGCGCCCCGAATTTCCACAAGAGCGCGGCCACAATGAAGAACCGAAACGCCCGCGCGATCACGGATGCGATCATGAACACCCAGATATTGAGCGCTGTGGCCCCGGACAGGATCGTGATGACCTTGTAGGGAAAGGGTGTCACCCCCGCGATCAGCACAGCCCAGGCCCCCCATTCATTGTAACGCGCCTGAAACTCGGCGAAATAGGCGTCCTTGCCGTAAAACTCCAGCACGGGGCGGCCCAATGTCTCGAAGGCCCCGTAGCCGATGGCGTAGCCTGCAAGCCCCCCCGCCACCGATGCGACTGTCGCCACAGCCGCAATCACGAATGCCCGCGACGGGCGCGCGACGATCATCGCGATCATCAGCACATCCGGCGGGATCGGAAAGACCGAGCTTTCGATGAAGGCGACAAATGCCAAGGCCCAGAGCGCGCGCGGGTGCCGCGCCAGCGACAAGGTCCAGTCATAAAGCTTGCGGATCACAGCAATCTGTCTCTTTCATCTTTGTAAAAATATCCCGGGGTGTGGGGCAGAGCCCCACGAACCTCGCCTCAGTCTCACGCGGCAGGCAGCCGCAGCCCGATCACGTCGAGCCCCCAGCGCACCAGATCGTCCAGCACCGCGTCGGAGGCAAGATTGAACGCCTGCACCACATCCAGCGCCTCGCTGGAAACCGCAGGCACCACGGACTGAAAGCTGCGTCGCGCCAACACACGCGCGTCAGTTTCGCGCACCATGCGCGCCACCAATCGGATGCGGGTGCTCACACTCTCGCCATCCGCCGAAAGTTCTGCCTGAAAATCCGTGATCTCGGACAAGAGCGCGAAATCGCCGCTTCCGCCGAGCGGCCTGCGCCCGACATAGGCCAGCGCGCCCGTGTCCTCGAAAGCGCGCAGCATCACAGTCTGATACATCAGCGGCATTTCATCCGACCAGCGCACGCCGGGCAGATAGAGCGACTGCAGCGCATTGGGCCGGATCAGGATGCGGTCGACACTCAGGGCGCCAGAGGTCGTCGGTGGCTCGATGCTCAGCGAGCGCTGCAGCATCCGTCCGGCTTGCGGCAGAGCAGGCGCGCGCAATTCAAACGCATCGAGCGGTGTGGTCGCATCCCCAAGCGCGGAAAGCGCACCGCATCCCGACAGGAGCATCAGGCTGCCTCCGCTGAGCAGAAATCCACGTCTGGGCAAAGTCATCTTCTGAACTCCGGGGTCTGGCGGTTGAGCAGGAAGCGCGCGGGATCGCGTTCGATCTGGCGCGTCAGGCGGTCGAGATTGCCAATCAGCCCGCGCGTCTCGCGCGCAAGCTGGTTGATATTGGGCAGGCCCGTGGTGGTGAATTCGCGCACCGGGCCGGAACTGTCACGCACCATACGGCCCAGATCGTCGAAGGCGCGCGCCGCAGTCTCTGCTGTGCGGCGCAGATCTGCTGTGACGGAGGGAATATCGGCCGAGACCGAATCCACCGCCTGCCCGAGTCGGTCGAGCACCGCGCGCAGATCTTCGGTGATCTGGCCGACTTCCTCATTGATCACGCGATCAGCACCGATGAAGGCGCGTTCGGCGGCCTCGATCGCGCCTTCGCTGGTCGCAAGCGCGCGATTGACGGCCGAGAGCGTGACATTGGCGCTGGCAAAGGTCTCGGTCACTTGATCGAGCGTGCGCAGACCGGTTTCGCTGAAGGCTTCGACACGGCCAGAGACGGCTTCAAGATCCGCCCCGACGGTCGTGACCACGCGGCGAATATCCGCTGTCGCCAGCCGCACATCCTGGATGATCACCGGCAGGTCATTCTCCGCGATTTCCGCGACCGAGGCTGTGGCCACAGTCGCCGCCTGCACCATTTCGCGGGCTTCGGCCACAAGCGCGGCCCCGTCACCGGACACCAGCGTATCGACATTGCGCGACATCGATTCGAGCGCTTCCAGCGTCGAATCGGCGCGCGCGAGCAAGGGCTCCAGCCGCTCCAGCGCCGGATCAAGCGCCTCGATACGCTGGGTGGCCGCCGCGCCCGTGCGCTGGAACTCGCCAAAGAGCACCTGCGCCTCGCGCGAGAGCGCGGTGATCTCCTCGCCCACCTGATCGGCGGCCCGGCGCAGGTCGGCGACCATCGCGCCCAGATCCTCCTGCACGAATGTGTCGACGCCTTGTAGCGTCTCGGTGCCGGTCTCAAAGGTGATGCGTGATTCTGTCGCCAGCAATGCGATCTCATCGACCGCAAACTGCAGGCTCTCGACGGTCACTTCGGCTTGCAACAGGATCGGGGTCAGGTTGTCGCTGAATTCGGCGAAGGTTTCGGTCGCAGCGGCAATCGTGTCGGTGAAGCCTGCGAAATTGTCGAGCGCGCGGGTGACTTCCCCGGTCGAGGTCTCGACATTCTCCAGGATCGTCGCGACCCGGCTCTGGTTCTCTTCACCCAGCAAGCGGTTGACCTGCTCGAGCACCTGCAAAGTCTCATCAAGGATGCGCGGCGCGCCTTCGGTCAGCGACTGGATCGTGGAGCGCCCTGCCTCAAGCCGGGGCACATCGGTCCGGTCGTTGATCAGCGGGGCCTCCGGGCTGCCGGTCGAGATCGCGACAAAGGATACGCCGGTGATGCCGGAACTGTCCACGGTCGCCACGGAGTCAGCACGCACGGGCGTTGCACGGTCGACCTCCAGCATGACCACGACCGCGCCATCCCCATCGGCTGACAGCCGCACATCGGTCACCTGCCCCACTGGCAGACCCGCAAAGCGCACGTCAGCGGCGCGCGACAGCCCCGAGACGGAGTCGAAACGCACTTCGTAATAGGCGAATTGCCGATCGAGCTGGATCTTCCCGAAGGCCAGGAAAAAGCCCAGCATCCCGAGAAACCCGAGCACGGCGAAAATGCCGATCAGCGCATAATTGGCTTTGGTTTCCATCGCTCAGGCGTTCCTTTCCAAAGTATCGACGGCGGCGCGCGCGCGCGGCCCGTGGAAATACTCATGCACCCACGGGTGCTCGATATGCAGCATTTCCTGCATTGTGCCAGTATACATGACCCGCTTTTCCGCCAATACGGCAATCCGGTCACAGGTTGCATGCAGGCTGTCAAGATCATGCGTCACCATGAACACGGTGAGCCCCAGCGTCTCGGACAGCGCCTTGATCAATTCGTCAAAAGCCGCAGCGCCAATCGGATCGAGCCCGGCGGTCGGCTCGTCGAGAAACACGATCTCCGGGTCAAGCGCCAGCGCCCGCGCAAGCCCCGCGCGCTTGCGCATGCCGCCTGACAGTTCTGAGGGGTATTTGCCGCCCGCAGCATAGGGCAGCCCCGACATGGCGATCTTCAGATCCGCAAGCTCCGCGCGCAGCTTCGCATCGAGATTGGGCAGAGTGCGCATCGGCACTTCCACATTCTCGCGCACGGTCAGGCTGGAAAACAGCGCGCCGTCCTGAAACATCACGCCCATGCGCGTGTCGATTGCCCGGCGCGAGTCCTCGGAGCAGTTCAGCGCATCCTGCCCGAAAATGCGGATCGCGCCGCCCTGCGGCGGACGCAAGCCCGCGATGCAACGCAACAGCACCGATTTGCCTGTGCCGGAGCCCCCGACCACGCCCAGAACCTCGCCACGATAGACATCGAGATCGAGATTGTCATGCACCCGAGTCGCCCCGAACTGGTTGATGATGCCGCGCAATTCGATGACCGTTTCAGCCATGGCTCAGATCCCCAGCATCGCGAAAAAGACCGAAAACAGCGCATTGGCCAGGATCACCATGAAGATCGCACGCACCACCGCGCTGGAGGTCTGCGCGCCCAGGCTTTCGGCATTGCCGCCGACCTGCATGCCCGCATGACAGCCGATCACGCCGATGATCAGCGCAAAGACCGGGGCCTTGACGAAACCCACGATGACATGATCGAGGCTCGTGTCGTCAATCAGCCGCGAGAAGAACATGCCCGGCGAAATGCCAAGCTCGATCCAGGCCATCATCGCGCCGCCAAAGAGCCCCACCGCATTCGCGATCATCCCCAGAATCGGCAAGACGATCAGCAGGGCCAGAATGCGCGGCACGAACAGCGCCACTGCAGGATCAATCGCGAGCGTGCGCATCGCGTCGATTTCCTCGCGCATCTTCATCGAGCCAATGGCCGCAGTGAAGCTCGAAGCGGTGCGGCCCGCAACGATGATCGCGGTGAGCAGGATGCCCAGCTCGCGCAGGATCGAGATGGCGATCAGATCGACCACGAAGATCTCGGCCCCGAATTGGCGCAACTGCACGGAGCCCTGAAAGGCCAGCACGACCCCGATCAGAAATCCCATCAGCGCCACGATGGGCACGGCCTTCCAGCCGACCTGATCGCAATGATGCACCAGCGCAGTCATGCGGAATTCCGACGGGTGACGGATCACATGGACGAGCTTCGCGATGAACAGCCCCAGCATCGCGAGCACCTGCGTGAAACCGCTCACGCCGCCCACGACCTTGCGGCCGATGAGATCGAGCCAGTCCATCACGCTGCGCGTCTGCGCAGGCGTGCTCTCGGGCTTGGGCAGGGAGCCTGCGACGCGTTCGAGCACGGCCTGATGATCCGCGCTCTGCCCGCTCAGCCGCAGCGCCCCGCCCCGCGCGCGCAAGCTCGCGTCAAGCTGGACCAGCAGATAGGCCCCGGCAGTGTCGAGCTTGTCCAGCTCCGACAGATCCAGCGCCAGCTCTGCCTCCTGAAACGCGTCGAGTTGGGCCAGCACATCCGAGAGATTGCGCACGGTCAGACTGCCCTTCAAGGTCAGGCCCGCGTCATGCGGCACGAGCTCGGCTCGCGCGCGCGCGCCAGGCTGCTCAAGCGTTGGGTCGACCTGTTTTTGCACCTGCACTCCGACGCTGCTCGTCCTGCTCTTCGCATCTAAAGCGATTGCGTGGCTTATGCCAGCATATCAACCAGAAATCGAGGCGCTATTGTCATTTGGACCTACCCCGGTATCATGCCGCCCAACACGCAGACAGGAGCTTTCCGAATGCGCCCTCCCCGCCGACCTGCGCGCCGTCCCGTCCGGGTCACGCCTTATGACGCCTTGCCCGAACGTGCCTTCTGGCGCAGTGCCGTGGCGCAGGGCGGTCTGGCGGGCCTGTCGGATCTCTGGCAGCCGAAATTCGCGATCACGCCCAAGGACCGGATTTCAACCTATGGGTCCTGTTTCGCGCAGCATATCGGGCAAAATCTGCGCCGCGCGGGCTTTCGCTGGCATATCTGCGAGACACCACCGCCCACGACCCCGCCCGATCTGGCCCGCGCGCATGGCTATGATCTGTTCTCGGCGCGCACGGGCAATATCTACACCCCCACGCTCTTGCTGCAATGGCTGGAATGGGCCTTTGAGAAGCGCCGCCCGCCGCAGGAAATCTGGGCCGATGGCAACGGGCTACGCGATCCGTTCCGCCCGAAGCTGGAGCCCGAGCCGTTTGAGAGCGAGAAGGAGCTTGAAAAGCTGCGCGCGGTGACCCTCGCTGCGCTGCGCAAGAGCGTGACCGGGGCCAAGGTCTTCATCTTCACGCTCGGCCTGACCGAGCGCTGGGTCCATACTGGCGGCGGCTACGAATACCCGCTCTGCCCCGGCACGGCGGCTGGCTATTTCGACCCGGCGGTGCACCGCGCGGCCCCGCTGGAATTCAATGAGGCGCTGCACGCGATGCGCAAGGCGCTCGATCTGATGCGCAGCGTCAATCCGGAGTTGCAATTCATCCTGACCGTCTCGCCCGTGCCGCTGACAGCGACCGCGAGCGGCGCGCATGTGCTCAGCGCCACCGCAGGCGCGAAGGCCATTTTGCGCGCTGTCGCCGGGCAACTGGCCGAGACGCGCCGCGACACGGATTATTTCCCCTCCTATGAGCTGATCACCAGCCCGCTGGCGGGCGGGCGTTTTTTCGCGGATAATCAGCGCGATGTGACCGCGAAAGGCGTCGATATCGTGATGCAGCATTTCTTCGCAGGGCTTGGCGTGGAACAGGTTGCCGAGCGGCCGCGTGCGCGGCGCGCGCGCAAAGCTGCGGACCGGGCGCAGGAGGATCTCGTCTGCGATGAAAAAATCCTCGACGCATTCGGGCCGCGCGCATGATCCGGCTCTGTATCATCGGCAACAGCCATGTCGCGGCGCTCAAGCACGGGGCCGAGCGCGTCTGCGCAGCCTATCCCGATCTGCATCTGGGATTCTTCGCCGCGCGCTCGAACAAGACTGGCGGGCTGGCGGTGGAGGATGGGCTTTATCGCCCGTCAACGGATGATTTGGGCGATCAGCTCGCACTCACCTCGGGCGGGCTGCGCGAGATTGATCCCGCGCAATGGGACGCTTTCCTGATCTACGGCTATGGCGGG
>PXDM01000049.1 GCA_003565055.1 Paracoccaceae bacterium | reverse complement strand
CCTTTGCCTTCGCTCGCATCCGGGTCTTCGGGATGAAGCGGCCCGCCGCGTTCCACCATCGGACGATTGCCCGTGTCTCCGGCCTCTTTCAGCGCCTTCGCCTTGCGTGTCAGTTCCGCCTGAGTTGCGTCAGTCGCGTCATTGTCGCGGCCGTTATGTTCCGGATCGGGCATATTCGCCTCCTCTCGCAATGGATACCGGGACAAGACGCATGAAGCGCCCATCGGTTGAACAGCGGGCAGGGGAAGTGTAACACGAAAATCTCAGGAAATGGTGCTGCGAGAGAGGATTGAACTCTCGACCTCTCCCTTACCAAGGGAGTGCTCTGCCACTGAGCTACCGCAGCACGTTGGGCGGCTAGGTAGTCGGAAATGCAGGCTTGCGCAACCCTTATCTGGACGCTTTTTCTTTCTTCGGATAGGAGAAGGCATGCGCGAGACGAAAGCCGATCAGACCCGCCAGAAAACGCCCGCAGCCGAGGCCAGAGCGGATCGGCTGAAAGCGGCGTTGAAAGCGAATATCGCCAAGCGCAAGGCACAGGCGCGCAAGCGCAAGGATGGGCATGACGCCCCAACAGAAGATAAAGCGTAGCAGAGGGTGAGCAGATGGATTCGATTGTTGTCACAGGAAACGGCCCGCTCAACGGGCAGATCCCGATTGCCGGGGCGAAAAACGCCTGCCTGACCCTGATGCCGGCGACATTGCTGACCGACCAGCCGCTGACGCTCACCAATGCGCCGCGCCTGTCGGATATTCGCACCATGTCGGAACTGCTCGGCTCGCTCGGGGCCGAGGTCGCGAGTCTGCAACAGGGGCAGGTGCTCGCGCTGTCGAGCCATGATCTGACCTCGCACCGCGCCGATTACGAGATCGTGCGCAAGATGCGCGCCTCGATCCTCGTGCTCGGGCCGATGCTGGCGCGCGACGGCCATGCGGTTGTGTCGCTGCCCGGCGGCTGTGCGATTGGCGCGCGGCCTGTGGACCTGCATCTGCGCGCACTTGAGGCGATGGGCGCGGAGCTTGACCTGCGCGACGGCTACGTGCACGCCAAAGCCCCCGGCGGGCTGAAAGGCGCGCGGTTCAGCTTCCCGGTGGTCTCTGTCGGCGCGACCGAGAATGCGCTGATGGCCGCGACGCTTGCCAAGGGCACGACCGTTCTGGAAAACGCCGCCCGCGAGCCGGAAATCGTCGATCTGGCGCAATGCTTGCGACGCATGGGCGCGCAGATCGACGGCGAGGGCACCTCCACGATCACGATCGAGGGCGTCGCGAGCCTTGGCGGGGCAACGCATCCTGTCGTCACGGACCGGATCGAACTGGGCACCTATATGCTCGCCCCGGCGATTGCAGGCGGATCGGTCGAATGTCTGGGCGGCAGGCTCGATCTGGTGCAGGCTTTCGTCGACAAGCTGCAAGAGGCCGGGGTCGAGGTCGAAGAAACCACGCAGGGTCTGCGCGTCACCCGCAAGGTGGATCGTCTGCGCGCCGTCAATGTCGCGACCGAGCCGTTTCCGGGCTTCCCCACGGACCTGCAAGCGCAATTCATGGCCGCAATGTGCACGGCCGAGGGCTGTTCGGTGCTGGAGGAACATATCTTCGAGAATCGCTTCATGCACGCGCCGGAACTCATGCGCATGGGCGCGCGGATCGAAGTGCAGGGCGGCACGGCGCGTGTCACGGGGGTCGAGAAGCTGCGCGGCGCGCCAGTGATGGCCACGGATCTGCGCGCTTCCGTGTCGCTGATCCTTGCGGGTCTTGCGGCCGAAGGTGACACAATGGTCAGCCGCGTCTACCATCTGGATCGCGGCTATGAGCATGTCGTGCGCAAACTCGGGGCATGCGGGGCGAAGATCGAACGGATCAAGGCAGCATGAGCGACGCACGGTTTGAGGATGGCGATGAGCGCCCGCTGCGTCTGAGCGCACTGGACGCCGAGGATCTGAAAATCCTCTCGGCGCTGGTGCAGGACGCGGTGTTTCCGGCCACTGAGATGCGCTGGGATGCCAAGCGCCGCCGCTTCGCGCTGCTCATCAACCGCTTTCGCTGGGAAGTTACGCAGCAAGAGGCGGCGGAGCGCGTGCAGGCGCTTCTGGTGATCGACGATGTGATGGCTGTTGCTTCGCAGGGCGTGGCGCGCGATGACCCCGATCTGGTCTTCTCGCTCCTCGCGCTTGAATTCGCACCGGGCGAAGACGGTGCCGGAGCGCTGTCGCTGATCCTTGCAGGCGATGGCGAGATCCGGCTGCAGGTCGAGTGCCTGTCGGTGAGCTTGCGCGACGCGACGCGGCCCTATCGCGCGGTCTCCGGCAAGGCCCCAAAACACGACCTCTGAGCGCGCCCCAGACATTAACCAATTGATTCAAATTTGATTGAGTCACGCGTCTTAACACCTCATTAAACTAACCAGACGGTTGGTGTGTGAGGTGTTCAGATGCGGGTATGGTGTCGTGGCGGCAAGCATCAGAAAACGACTGGCGCGCGTAAGATTGCTCTGTTGTCAATGGCTTATGCTGCTTTCTTCACCCTATGGATGAGCGCGCCCGCGCAGGCGCAGCTTGTGGCCACGCCCGGCGCACCGACAGCTTTTGGCCTGCCCGACGGGGTTTTGGCAATCTCGCAATCGGGCAGCTATTCCACACGCAACCGTCGCGGCCTTGCGCCGACGCGCTTCGACGGCTCCAGTGCGGTCACCTACGGCTTCGGCGATCCGGTGGACGGGATCGGCTATCATATCGGCGCGACCATCACCTCGACGCGGCGCTATGGCCGCTCCGGCTATCTGTCCTGGGGCGCCTACAAGCTCTTTCAGCGCGATGATCGCGGCGTTTATGCCGTGGCCGCCAATCTCGATTATGTCGGGCGTTGGGGCGAGGGGCGCGAAATGCGCCCGAGCGGCAATCTGCTCGCCTCCTACATGACGGGATTTGGCGAAAATCTGGGGCTGGTGACGCTGGGTGTGGCCAATAATACCCGCTTCGACAGACGCATCGTCGGTGTCTTCGGTCTGGGGGTCGGGGTCACTGAGAGGAGTTCGCTGAGTGTCGCGCAGATGGGCAGCCGCACGACGCTTGGACTGACAACTGCCCCTGCGATCCTGCAGGGCTTTACGCTTTCGGCGGGCCTGAGCCGGGACTGGAGCAGCAAAACCGACATGCTGGCCGTCGATATCGGGCGCAACTTTACCCTGAGGAGATGAGAATATGCGTTTTTCCAAACTGATGGTTGCGGCGGGGATTGCCGCGCTGGTCTCGACGACGGCGGCCTTTGCGGGGGCGAAATCCGTGACCCCCGGCGTCAGCGCGCCGAGCCGCACCGTGGCTTCTGGCCCGGTCAGCACCCAGACGCGCCCCGGTAGCGGGCGGCTGACATTCGTTCTGACGGCCCCGCGCTAAGTGTCGCGAGAAACCGCGCAGCGGCCCTTGAGCCTGCCTGCGCGCCGGGCTAGGTCTGGCGCGCAGCAGTTAGGATGATCACGCCATGCCCCGGTTTCTCGACAGCACCAGCCCGGATTTCGAGCAGGATTTCGCCCAGCTTCTGAGCGCCAAACGCGAAGAAGCGGTTGATGTCGATGACACAGTGGCCGCGATCATCGCCGATCTCCGCGCGCGCGGCGATGCGGCGCTGATCGAGCTGACCGCGCGTTTTGACCGGCTGGAACTGACGCCCGACCGTCTTGCCTTCAGCCGCGCGGAGATCGACGCGGCCTGCGATGCTGTTGCGCCAGAGGACCGCGCGGCGCTGGAACTCGCCGCTACGCGCATCCGTGCCTATCACGAACGCCAGCGGCCAGAGGACGCGCGCTGGACCGACCCGAGCGGGGCCGAACTGGGCTGGCGCTGGGGTCCGGTCAGCGCGGCGGGGCTCTATGTGCCGGGCGGGCTTGCGAGCTACCCCTCCTCGGTTCTGATGAACGCGATCCCGGCGCAGGTTGCGGGGGTCGAGCGGCTGGTGATCTGCGCGCCCACGCCGGGCGGGCAGGTCAACCCGCTTGTGTTGTTGGCCGCGCGTCTGTCGGGGGTCGAGACGATCTACCGCATCGGCGGCGCGCAGGCGATTGCGGCGCTGGCTTATGGGACAGAAACCATCGCGCCGGTGGACAAGATCACCGGGCCGGGCAACGCCTATGTCGCCGCCGCCAAGCGCCGGGTCTTCGGGCGTGTGGGCATCGACATGATCGCGGGCCCGTCCGAGATCCTCGTGATTGCGGATGGCGAGAATGACCCTGACTGGATCGCGCTCGATCTCTTGTCGCAGGCCGAGCATGACGAAAGTGCGCAGTCGATTCTGATTACGACGGACGCGGAGTTTGGCCGCGCTGTGGCCGATGCTGTGGAGAAACGGCTGGAGACGCTGGAGCGCCGCGCCATCGCAGGCGCAAGCTGGCGCGACTACGGCGCGGTGATCACCGTTCGTGATCTCGGTGAAGCGGCGCGGCTGTCCGACCGCATCGCGCCCGAGCATCTGGAACTCTGCGTAGCCGATTCTGAGGCGCTTCTGGGCCAGATCAAACATGCCGGGGCAGTGTTTCTGGGCCATTGGACGCCCGAGGCGATTGGCGATTACATCGGCGGGCCGAACCATGTGTTGCCGACAGCGCGTTCGTCGCGGTTTTCCTCGGGCCTGTCGGTGCTCGATTTCATGAAACGCACGACGCTGGCGCGGATGACGCCGGAGGCGCTGGCGGCGATCGGGCCTGCCGCGGAACGGCTGGCGATGTCCGAGAGCCTCGAGGCGCATGGCCTGAGTGTGCGCGCACGGCTGGAGCGCCTGAACCGCTGATCGGGGCGCTGCATCGTGACGATGTCTTGAGTATTTCTGGCAAGAAAATGAGCAAGGTCTTTTCCTTGCCCCATGGCCGTGCCAGTCTGCGCGCGAAAAGGAGGCGGCATGATCCGGCTATGTGTGTTCGACGCTTACGGGACGCTGTTTGACGTGGATGCTGCCGCGCGCGAAAGCGGCATTGCGCCCGAGAACTGGCCGCGCCTGTCGGCAGACTGGCGGCGCAAGCAGTTGGAATATACATGGCTGCGCTCGGTCGCGGGCGCGCATGTCGATTTCTGGCAGATCACTCAGGATGCGCTCGATTGGGCGCTGGAGGCGCAGGGGCTGGCGGCTGAGGGCCTGCGCGCGGAGCTGCTGGCACTTTACCGCAGGTTAGGCGTCTTTGGGGAAGTGCCGCAGGTTTTGGCGCAACTGTGCGAACAGGGTATGCCGCTTGCGATCCTGTCGAATGGAAGCCGTCCGATGCTGGAAGAGGCCGTGCGCGCCGCGCGGCTTGAGGGCCAATTCGCGGCGCTGCTCTCCGTCGATGAGGTCGAAGTCTACAAGCCGGCCCGCGCGGTCTATGATCTGGTCGGCCAGCATTTCGGGACTGCGCCGGGTGAGGTGCTCTTCGTGTCTGCAAATGGCTGGGATATCTGCGCGGGCGCGGCTTACGGGTTCCGCACGCTCTGGCTGAACCGCGCGGGCCTGCCGATGGACCACCTTCATGGCGCGCCCGAGGCCGAGATGCGCAGCATGCAAGACCTGCCGCGCTTTATCAGGGAGCTTTGAGATGCCACGTTTCACCACGTCTGACGGTGCTGATCTGTTCTTTCGCGACGAAGGTCATGGCCGCGCGCTGATCTGCCTGCCGGGGCTGACGCGCAATGGCACGGATTTCGACTATCTCGTCCCGCATCTGCCCGCGCTGCGCTTGATACGCCCTGATTACCGGGGGCGCGGTCAGTCGGACTGGACTGGCGCGCAGAGCTATACAGTGGTGCAGGAAGGCGCGGATGTGATCGCGCTGATGGATCATCTGGGGCTTGATCAGGCGGCGATCCTTGGCACATCGCGCGGGGGCATCATCGGCATGTATCTGGCTGTGGTCGCGCGTGACCGGATGCGGGGGATTTGCCTCAATGACGTGGGTCCAGTGATCGAGGCCGAGGGACTGGCGCGGATCAGCGACTATATCGGGCGTAACCCAGCCGCCCGGACCCACGCGCAGGCGGCCCTCGCGCTGGAGCGCGCGAATCCCGAGTTCAGTGGCGTGCCCGAGGGCCGCTGGCTGGAAGAGGCGCGGCGTCATTTCATCGCCACCGATCAGGGCTTGCAACTCAATTACGACCCTGCGCTGCGCGAGGCGTTCCAGAGCGCGATGACCGGGGGCGGGGGCGATCTCTGGCCGATGTTCGATGCCTGTGCGGGTCTGCCGCTGGCGCTGATCCGGGGGGCGACATCGAACCTGCTCAGCGCCGCCACGGCCGCCGAGATGCAGGCACGCCGCCCTGACATGCTTTTCGCCGAAGTGCCGGGGCGTGGGCATATTCCCTTCCTAGATGAGCGCGAATCGGTCGCGCTGATCCATGAATGGCTGGGGACATGCCTGTAGCGATCAACGACATCCGCGCGGCACAGGCACGGCTCGCGGGCCATGCGCGCCGCACGCCGCTTTTGACCTCGCCTTTCCTCGACGCGATCGCAGGGCGGCGGGTCTGGGTCAAGGCGGAGTGCCTGCAACATACCGGCAGCTTCAAGTTTCGCGGCGCATGGTCGGCGCTCACGGCCCTGCCAGAGGGCGCGCGCGGGGTCATCGCCTGCTCGTCAGGCAATCACGCGCAAGGCGTGGCGCTGGCTGCTCGAATGCGCGGTCTAGAGGCCGTCATCGTGATGCCGCGCGACGCACCGACCATCAAGATCGCGAATACGCGTGCGCTGGGCGCTGAGGTCGTGCTGTATGATCGCGCGCGCGAAGACCGCGATGCCATTGCGACGCGGGTTGCGGCAGAGCGTGGACTCATATTGATCCCGCCTTTTGACCACAGACAGGTTATCGCAGGGCAGGGCACGACCGGGCTTGAAATTGCACAGGATGCGCATGCGCTGGGTCTGAGCAATGCGCAAGTGCTGGTCTGTTGCGGCGGTGGCGGGCTGAGCGCAGGCATCGCGCTGGCGCTCGAGGCCGAGGCGCCGCAGATGCAGGTCCGCACAGTCGAGCCCGAGGGCTTCGACGATGTGGCCGCCTCGCTGCGCGCGGGTGCGGTCGTGACCAATCCCACGCGCGCGGGGCTCTGCGATGCGATTGTCACACCTGCGCCGGGGCGGCTGACCTGGCCGATCCTGAAGCGGCTCTGCGGGCCGGGGCTGGTCGTGCCCGACACGGACACGCTGCGTGCGATGGGACAGGCCTTCGCGCGGCTGAAGCTGGTGCTGGAACCCGGCGGCGCGGTGGCGCTCGCCGCTGCGCTGTTTCAGCCCGACCAGATCGCGGGCGAGGATGTGATCGTCATCGCCTCGGGCGGGAATGTCGACAGTGCCGTGTTCCAGCGCGCGCTTCAGAGGGAAGGGGCCGATGCCACAGGCTGATCTTGGCGATATCTCGCTGCATTACCAGCTTACCGGCCCGGAGGACGGGTTGCCTGTGGTCTTCTCCAACGGGCTCGGGCTGCGGCTCGAGATGTGGGATCCGCTCCTGCCGCATCTGCCCGAGGACTGGCGCATTCTGCGCTATGACCGGCGCGGGCATGGCGGCTCAAGCGTGCCCCCGCCGCCCTACACGATGGGCCAGCTCGTGCGCGACACAGAAGCGCTGCTCGATCATCTCGGGCTGCGTGACTGTCTCTTCGTCGGGCTGTCGCTCGGGGGCATGGTGGCGCAGGGGCTTGCCGTCAAACGCCCTGATCTGATCCGCGCGCTGGTCTTGTCGAACACCGCCGCGCGCATTGCCACCAAGGAAATCTGGGAAAACCGCGCAACCCTCGCCCGCGCGGAGGGCTTGCAGGCGCTGCTGGAGCCGACGCTGGCACGCTGGTTCACGCCTGCCTTCCGCGAAAGCCCCGCTACTGCGCCTTGGCGCGAGATGTTCCTCAATGCCCGGCTCGACGGCTGGCTCGGTGGGGCGGCGGCCATTGCCGGGACGGATTTCTACACCACGACCGCCGCGCTGACCCTGCCCACGCTTGGCATCGCAGGCGACCGCGACGGCTCCACCCCGGCTGATCTGGTGCGCGAGACGATTGATCTGATCGCAGGCGCGGAATTCGCCCTGATCCGCCGCGCGGGCCATCTGCCGCATGTCGAACAGCCCGAAGCCTATGCCGAACTCCTGACGCGCTTCGCACGAGCGAATCTCACCTAACCCATGGCCCATTTTCTTGCCCAAAATACTCAAACACAGCCGCGCGGCCCGGTCTGGCGTGGCT
>PXDM01000156.1 GCA_003565055.1 Paracoccaceae bacterium | reverse complement strand
GCGCTGGGCGGGATCGCGGTCGCCGTCTGGGCGCGGCTGGACGACTGGAAGAAGGGTCTGCGCTGATGTGGGCAAGCCTGCTGGCCGGGCTGATGGCCCGACCGTGGGGCCGGCGGGCGGCGGCTTTTGCCCTCGTCGCGCTCACCATCCCCCTCGTTCGCGGTCCTGCTCGAACCCGTGGCGCAGGACCGCTCACTCCTCAACCTTCGCCGCACGGCTGAGCGCGCAGGTCGCGCCGCCGAACGACTTGAGCAATTGGAGCGCACCAATGCCATCCACCGCCAGATGCTGGACGCCGCCGCCCGCCGCCCTCGCAGCCGCGGCGATCTTCTTGACCGCTTGCGCGGGGGTGAGTTCTGACACTCTCCCCGGCGCCTGTCCGCCCGTCGTCGAGTACAGCGGAGCCGAGCAGGCGCGCGTCGCCGAGGAAGTCGCCGCGCTGCCCGAGGGGACGCTGATCACGGGCTGGCTCGCCGATTACGCTGTCCTGCGCGATCAGGCGCGGGCCTGCGCGGGACGATAGATTGGGTCGCCGTTCGAAATCGTGGCGCGACCGCGGGCATCCGGCTGTTCTTGATCCATGAACGAAGCGGATGAAAACCGTGTCGCGGCAAGGCTGGCGAGATTCATGACCATGCTGTGCGTGCGCAATACGCAGTTGGAGACGCTGCATGCCGGACTGACCCCTTTCACCCGGACCGGCGACCACTCGGATGTCTTCGTGGAGGACGCTGACGGTCGACGCATCCCGTGGTCGGAGGTCTCCCGCATCGACGACGCCGAGATGCGCCAGTTGATGCACGAAATCGTCAACCGCCTCTAACACCTTCCATCTCGAGGCCAGCGATCCCAGGCTGCCGGCAGCCATCGAGCGCTGGATGGGCGCCGCGATGAGATGGGACGAGCCGGAAATCGATCGCCGGATGATCAACCGCGGGCAGGAATAGCGCCGCGACAGGCCGACCCAGAGCCCTTTGAGGAATGCCGAACCCTCGGGCACGTGCCCTGAAGGGCTCTCTCTCGTTCACTGCCGACATTCAACTGGACTATGCGCGCGGGCCATGCCTGATGTCGTGGTGCCGCGTCAATGGAGTCGCACGGAATGACCCCGAGATACCCCGACATTACCGTCACGCTGACTGGCAATGACGGCAACGCCTTCGCCGTGCTCGGCCAATGTCGCGATGCCGCTCGCGATGCCGGGCTCTCGGAAGATGAGATCGCCGCCTTCATGGACGAAGCCATGGCCGGCGATTACGATCATCTGCTGCGGACCGCCATGCGCTGGTTTGAGGTGAGGTGATCTGAGCCGATCCGCGTCAAGCACCATCCAGCATTTTGAAGACCGCAGCGCACTCCGCCTGCCACGCCGCGCGGTGCTGCCCCGGATCCTCCGGAAACCGGCCCAGCGCTACCGTGAGATCGAAAAAGCCCCGCCGCGGCATGTCGCCCGCGCGGATGATTACCAGCGCGGCGATCATCGGGCGGCCAGCGGCCCGTGATGTCGAACCAGAAGAACTCCTCACGCAACGGATGCCAGAATGCGCCCTCGCCAAGTTTACAGCGGATAGGGCTGATCGGTGTCATGCACAGGCATCCCACGCCGCGACAATGCTGCGCGCGCGGGCGCTCACCTCATCGGCTGACAGGCCCGGCGCATAGAGCGCGGTGCCCAACCCCACGCCGGTCGCGCCGGCGCTGCGCCAGAGGGCAAAATCATCCGGCCCAACACCACCCACGGCATAAACCGCGCAACCCTCCGGCAAGACTGCGCGCATCGCTTGCAGACCATCCGCGCCCATCTTGAAGGCCGAGAAGAGCTTCAACCCTGTTGCGCCCGCTTGCAGGGCGGCAAAGGCTTCTGTAGAAGTGAACACGCCCGGGTAGCTCGCGAGCCCAGCTGCGCGCGTGGCGCGGATGACCTCTGCGTTGCAATTGGGCGAGACAATCATGCGCGCACCCGTCGCGGCCACCGCGTCGACCTGCTCGACCTTGAGCACGGTGCCCGCGCCGATCTGGGCCGCGTCGCCACACTCCGCGACCACCGCCGCAATGCTATCGAGGGGCTTGGGCGAGTTGAGCGGCACTTCGATCCTGGTGATCCCGGCGGCGATCAGCGCGCGAGTGATGGGCACTGCGTCAGGGGGTGTGATCCCGCGCAGGATGGCGATCAGTTCACGCATGGCGGCTCCTCGGGCGGCAGAAGGGTGCGGGCGGCGGCGAGCCCGGCAAGGGTCATGGCGATGGCGTCATGCGTGCTGACCGGCGCCGAGAGCGTGCCGAGCGCCTGCGCGTAGTGTTGCGCCAGTGGCGCAGCCCCGATCACGGCGACGCGCTGGCCCAGCCAATAGGGTTTCGCCGCCGCCAGTTCCGCCCCGATCAAGAGCCCCGACAGCCGCGCACGCGCCATATCAGCCGCGAGCCCGTCCAGCAGCGCCTCGGCGCGCAGGCCAAACAGCCGTGCCATCAGCCGCTCGGGCCGCTCCATGCCTTGCGCCACACCCTCGGCGAAACCATCCTCCGTCCAGCCCGCAACGGAATGGCGCAGGACTGACTGCTCCGAAAGCAGCGCGAACATCTCGCCGGTCAGAAAGGTCTGGAAGCTCACGACTTCGCCCGCGCTGACATGCACCCATTTGCTATGCGTGCCGGGCAGGCAGATCACCCCATCCCAGCCGGGGTTCTGCGCCAGAAACCCCGCGACCTGCGTTTCCTCGCCCCGGATCACATCCGCCGGCTTGGCCTGTTGCAACCCCTGCACGATATGAACTGCCAGCCGCAAATCGCGGCAGGGGGCCTGTGCGAGCAGCCCGCCCAGCGGCAGGCAGGGGACCGCCCGATAGGGCGCCTCGACCCAGCCCTGACGGCTGCCCGCCATGCCGCAGATGATCACGGGCGTGACCTGCCCCTCGGGCAACCAGTCGGCGATCAGCGCCAGCAGCGTGGGCTCGAATCCGTCGCGGGACAGCTGGCCCATGCCCTGATCGGACGCGGCCTCGTGAACTACTGTGTCGCCCTTCAGCCCCCAGACCCGCAGATGCGAGGTACCCCAATCCGCTGCGATTATCTCTGCATCGCGCATGGCTCAACGTCCTACCAGTTCTGGGACCAGGACCTGTGGTAGCCAGAGCGTAATTTGTGGCACCAATATTACAGCAAGAAGCAGAAGACAGAATGCTCCGAAGTACACCACGGCCCATGCGAGGCCCTTGGACAGTGGAATCCCTGCGATTGTGCATGCCAAGAGCAGGCTGATGCCGTAAGGTGGTGTTATCTTCCCAATCGCAAGTGCCATGATGGTCAAAATGCCGAGTTGTAAAGGATCCACGCCAGTAGAATTGGCAACTGTGGCCAGAACCGGTACGAAAATCAGCATCGCTGGCGCCGGGTCCATGAAAGTGCCCAGAAACAGGAATAGCAGAGTCGCAAAGGTCAGGAAGACAATGGGGCCAGACCCGTAGAACTCGAACAAATCTCCGGCGACTTCAAGAATACCATAGAACGACATGAGCCAGCCAAACAGCGTTGCCGTGGCGACGCAGAACATGACGACTGCTGTCAGCAAGGCTGTCTCGATGGCCACATCAAGGATCAGAGCGAAGGTAACCTTTCGGTAGACGACGATGCCGACAAGCACGACGTAAACACTCGCAACCGCGGCAGATTCCGTAGCTGTCATAATGCCGGCCAAGATACCACCGATAATGACCACGATCACTGAAAGCGGGATGAGGCCACGTAGAATGATCCTTACCTTTTCCCAGAAAACGAAACGATCTGGAGTTCCTGCGTCGATGCCGAATTTGTGCGCGTACCACCACGCGATAACGATTTGTTGAAGGCCGACCAATATGCCGGGGAGATAACCTGCGACGAAGAGCGCTCCTATGGAAACATTGGCGGACGCACCATAGATCACCATCAGTATCGATGGCGGAATGATAGATCCGATAGAAGATGACGCAGCAGTCAACGCGGCCGAGAACCCGCGTGAATAACCTTTTCTATTCATCACCGGGATCATGATCGCCCCGATCCCGGCGACATCCGCCGTCGAGGAGCCCGACACGCCCCCCATTAGCATTGATGAGACCACGTTTATATGAGCCAGACCACCCTTGATCCGTCCAACAATCAGATCCGAGAACCGAACGATATCATCGGTGATACCAATGCGGTTCATCATCAAGGCTGCAAACATAAACCCCGGAATTGCAAGTAATAAAAAATTATCGATACCAGAGTAAAGCCGCAGCGGTACAATGATGAGATCAAGCCGGGGATCCATCCAGATGACGGCAAACGATGCCAGCAATAGTGAGATTGCCAAAGGCACACCGACACTGAACAAGAAGATGAAGCCCCCGAACAAGAGAAGAAGTGCGAATTCCTGGGTCATTTTATGTCACGGTCCTCGACCCGGCCAAGGAGCAATTGCTCCAAGGCGAGAAGTATCATCAGGATGCCGCCAACCATCAACGAGGGGTAGATATAGATCATAGAAATGCCCGTTGAGGGATTGCGCCGACGTAACCCCATTTCAATAAATGGCATTGATGCAGCGACGATAATCCCCGCGCCCAGAATGACCGCTAGCAGCATCAGCAGGCGATGGATCGCGCGCGGACGTTTAGGCAAAATTTGGGCGAGGACATCGACTTCAAAATGCTGTCCGCGCCTAACCGCGATAGCGGATCCGATCATGCACATCCACAGGAAGCAAAAGGGAATGATGTACTGAATAATCGGCCATGAAATGAAAAAGACGTAACGATTCAGCACCTCGATAAAGAGACACAGCAATAGAACGATGCACAGAATTCCTACGATTGTTTTCAACGCATGTTCCAGAAGGTCCGAGAAGCGGGACATTTTGGTCTCCTGTGGAATATGGTCACTCCCGAAGGCAAGCGCTCCGGGAGCAGTCGGGTGTCAATCCGCAGCGTCTGCAATCGCAGCGGCGAGGTCTTCAAGTCCCTCATCGGCTGCGAACTTCTCGATGATGGCAGCTGATGCCTCGATCATCGCAGAGCGATCAGGCTCAGTGAAGACGACGCGGTAGTCGTTCTCGAGCAGGGCCATGTTCTCTTCGTCGAGTTGCTGTTCCAAATCCACGTCGAAATCTGCTGCTTGCGCAGCGGCCTCTACCACAATGGCACGATGCTCATCGCTCAACCTTGCTAGCGAAGCTGCATTGCCCACGAGAGGACGTACAGTGATCGAATGCTGGGTGAGAGAGACGTTTTTCGCAACTTCAGCCCAGCGAGCGGTAGTGAAGGTCGAAAACTCGTTCTCTGCGCCATCAACCACACCGGTTTGCAAAGCTGTATAAGTCTCCGGGAAGGAAACAACCGCCCCGAGGGCGCCCAGGCTGTCCCACCAGTTAAGCATGACATCCCATTCCCATGTGCGCATGCGCAGACCTTCAAGGTCTTCGATAGAATTGATCGTGGCGGCGGTTGTTATCATGTTGCGCTGCGCGCCGCCCATATAGCCCAAAATAGTAACCCCGGTATCGTCTTCATAGGTCTCCGCAATTTGCGCGCCAATCTCGCCGCGCGTCACAGCCATCATGTGATCCATGCTAGCAAAGATATAGGGCAGTTCGAGAATGCCGGTGATGGGCGAATATTCTGCCATGACACCGGGAGTGGAGATGGTGAAATCAATAATCCCGGCCTGCACAGAGGCGAGGAGTTCAGGATTTGACCCGAGCGCTGCGTTGTCAGAAACACTTACCGCCACCTCGCCGTTCGACATCTCGTTGATTAGACGAGCGAATTCGCGCGCGGAAACACTATGCGGATGATCCGTCGGTGTTACCACTGCGATACGAAGCGAAACCTCCTGTGCCGCGAGGCCTCCTGCGAAGACGATGCCTGATATTACTGAGGCAGCGACGATGAATTTGGTGCTTAGCATGATGTCCTCCACTAGAACTGTTGGATACGGTTTGTTTGAGCTCACAGGTCGAGCTCATGGGCCCGGATAAAGTCTCGGTCCGGGTCGACCCCAATACCGGGGCCTTGAGGGATCGAAACCAACCCCCCGTTGCGGGCTACCTGGCTCTGAATATCCAGAGGTTTGGTAAGCAATTTGTCACGAAAGGCGTTATGGGTGGTATCGAATTCGAGCATCGGCTCCCATGGAGTCAGCCCACCGGGTATCGCTGGCATCGCCGCTAGTAATTGCAGGTTCGTGGCCACGGCAATTGCCGATCCCCAGACGTGGTTGATGACGGGTGTGAAATGTGTGTGACACAATGCAAGAACCCGCAGGTACTCGCTCACCCCTCCCAGCGCACAGACTTCTGGTTGCGCGATGTCGAGCCCCCGGTTCTCAAGGATTGACCGCCAACCCCAGCGGTTAAACTCAGCTTCACCCCCCGAAATGTTAACGTTGAGGCCCTTGCGCAATTCCCGGTATCCATCGAGATCTTCAGGCGCAACTGGTTCCTCGAACCAATAGGCCCCCATTTCCTCTAGGGCACGTCCGACAAAGAAGGCGTCGGAAGTAGTGTAGCAATGGTTGGCATCGACCATGAACTGGCCGCGATCCCCGACCCCCTCGGCCACAGCCGCGCATAGGCGGATATCGGCGGCAGGCCCCAATCCGACCTTCATCTTGGTGGCACGAAACCCCATCCCGATGATCTCGGCCGCCTCGTCCCGGAAGCGGGCAATGTGATCTTCCACGCTCTCGCGTTTCAGCATCATGCCGTAGCCATAGGCCGCGACCGCATCGCGATGCGCGCCGCCGATCAGCTGGTGCAAGGGCATCCCGGCGACCTTGCCCGCAATATCCCACAGCGCGATATCCACCCCCGAGAGCGCCTGCAGCGGCATTCCCTTCTGCCCATGGTCGCGTAGCAGGTTGTAGACCTTGTGCCAGATCACGTCGCGATCCAGTGCACTGTCACCGCGGATCATCGGCTGGATGACTTTTTCGACGATCGTCTTGTTGGCGATGGCGATATTGCCGGGGCCAAAGCATTCGCCCCATCCGGTCACACCCTCATCGGTTTCGACCTCGACCAGATGGGCGGTGCGCCGGGCGTAGTATTGCTGCGAGTATCCAAGCTCTTCGGGCAGGTCATATTGCAGAACATGACTGGTGATCCGTGTTATCTTCATCCTGGAATGTCTCCGCCGCCGCTGTGATCCAGCGCCCGCGTGATCCGCTTGAGCACCAGGTAATCCTGCAAGGCCAGGGCCGAGCAATCATGCCCGATCCCCGAGTCGCCGATCCCGCCATGCGGCAGGTCGATGTCGTATTTCACCCCGTTGATCTGCACCTCACCGTAGCGCAGCCGGGCGGCGCAGGCCTCGGCCCGCGCAAGGTCGCGGGTAAAGACATAGGCGGTCAGCCCGCCCTCGCCGCAATCATTGGCCATGTCGATCAGGCGGCACTCGTCGGCGAAGGGGATCACGCTGACGATGGGGCCGAAGGTTTCCTCCTGGTAAACCTCCATGGTTTCGCGCACGCCATCAAGCACGGTCGGCGCGATGAAATGCCCCTTGTTCAGATGCGGTGGCCGGTCGCCGCCCGCAAGCAGCGTGGCCCCTTCGGCCACGGCCGCGTCGATCAGCCCCCTGATCCGGGTCCAGGCGCGCGCGTCGATGACAGGACCCGTGGTGATGTCGCGCGTCCGGTCGAAGCCGACTTCGGCCGCGTGCGCCCGGGCGCGCAGCTTGTCGCAAAACGCGGCATGGACGGCATCCGCCACAAAGACCCGGTTCGGCGCGACGCAGATTTGACCGGCATTGGAGAACTTCACGCCCGTCACGATATCGGCCGCCAGATCCAGATCGGCATCCTCGAAGACCAGCACCGGCGCGTTGCCGCCAAGCTCCATCGAGTAGCGTTTGATCGAGGTCGCGCCGGTGCGCATGATATGCTGGCCCGTGCGTGTCGATCCGATCAGGGTCACCATCTGCGGGATGGTCGAGGCCGTGAGGTGATCGGCCACGTCATAGCCATCGGTGCACAGGATCTGCACCCCCCCGCGCGGCAGCCCGATCCGCGCGCACAGCATCCCGACGGCATAGGCGGAAACCGGCGTCGCCTCGGAGGGGCGGATGATGATGGGACACCCCGCCGCCATCGCCGGGCCGATCTTGAAGGCGAGGTTGAGAAGCGGGAAATTCCACGCCAGATAGGCCAGCACCACGCCGACCGGTTCATGCACCATGC
>PXDM01000309.1 GCA_003565055.1 Paracoccaceae bacterium | reverse complement strand
GTGAATTCCAGCGCCTCGGTCGTGCAACCGGGGGTGTCGTCGCGCGGGTAGAAATAGAGCACCACCTTGGCGGGCTTGAGTGCCGAGAGGGTAACATCGCCGCCGCCATCGCGGGGCAGGGTGAAATCCGGGGCCATTTCGCCGATCTGAGCCATGCAAGTCATCCTTTTCACCATTTCGTTGATCCCCGTTGTAGCGGCATCTGGCCCGAGTTAAAGGCCGAAGGCTTGGGATATCTGCAAGAGGGCGCCCGCTGTGAAACTGTCAGAGTTCGATTTCGATCTGCCCGAGGCGCTGATCGCCACGCGGCCCGTGCGCCCGCGCCCGGCTGCGCGGCTTTTGCTGGCGCAGAGGGATGCCATCGCGGATCGTCATGTCGCGGATCTGCCGGAGATCCTGCGCGCGGGCGATCTCTTGGTGATCAACACGACGAAGGTGATCCCGGCGCGGCTGACGGGCGCGCGATGGCGCGACACGGCGCAGGGCCGGGTCAGCGCCAAGGTCGAGATCACCCTGACCGAACCGCAGCCCGATGGCGCTTGGCGCGCGCTCGCCAAGCCCTTGCGCAAACTCGCCGAGGGGGAGGAGATCCTCTTCACCGACGATCTGCGCGCGACCGTGACGACGCGCGGCGCGGAAGATGTGGTGCTGCGCTTCAACCTGACGGGCGACGCCTTTGACGCGGCGCTCGATTCCGCCGGTCAGATGCCCCTCCCGCCCTATATCGCCGGGCGTCGCGCCGCTGATGCGCAGGACCGCGAGGATTATCAGACCGTCTTCGCCCAGACGCCGGGCGCGGTGGCGGCGCCCACGGCCTCGCTGCATTTCGATGCGGGCCTGATGGAAGCGCTGCGGGCGCGCGGTGTGGGATTCGCCGAGGTGACGCTGCATGTCGGCGCAGGCACCTTCCTGCCGGTCAAGGTCGATGATGTGCGCGATCACAAGATGCATGCCGAATGGGGGCAGGTAAGCGATCAGGCGGCTGCGCAGATCATGGCGGCACAGGCTGCAGGCGGGCGGATCATCCCCGTGGGCACCACGGCGCTGCGCCTGATCGAGACCGCCGCGACCGGGCCGGGGCAGATCGCGGCCTGGACCGGCAAGACCGATATTTTCATCGCGCCCGGTTTCCGGTTCCAGCTTGCAGACGGGCTGATGACCAACTTCCACCTGCCAAAATCGACGCTGATGATGCTGGTTTCGGCTCTGATGGGGCGCGCGCGGATCAAGGCGATCTATGCCCACGCGATTGCGCAGAAATACCGCTTCTTCTCCTATGGTGACGCATCGCTGCTTTTGCCGTGAACGCGGCCATTTCAGGTCGTGTTCGTCATAGTTTGTAAACCAATTCGCGGCTATCTTGCCCGCGCGCAACTCTGGATATCGCAATGCTGAAGGTTTTCACCGCCTCATGGGCGCTCTTGCTCGGGATGTTGTTCCTGATGGTGGGCAATGGCGTGCAGGGCACGCTCCTGGGGATTCGCGGCGCGATCGAGGGATTCTCGACCGGGCAGATGTCCATTGTCATGTCGGCCTATTTCGCGGGCTTCCTGATCGGCTCGCTCATGGCCCCCGAAATGATCCGCCGCGTGGGTCATGTGCGGGTCTTCGCAGCGCTCGGCTCGCTGATCTCGGCTGTGCTGGTGCTTTATGCGGCGATCCCCGACTGGATTGCGTGGACCGTGCTGCGCGTGCTGATCGGCTTCGCCTTCTCCGGGGTCTATGTGACTGCGGAAAGCTGGCTGAACAACACCGCGAGCAATGAGAATCGCGGGCAGGCGTTGTCGCTCTACATGATCGTGCAGATGCTGGGCATCATCGCGGCGCAGGCGCTGATCAATTTCGCGGATCCGGCGGGGTTCTTGCTCTTCATCATCCCCTCGGTGCTGGTCTCGCTGGCCTTCGCGCCGATCCTCCTGTCGATCAGCCCCGCGCCGACCTTCGGCACCACGCGGTCCATGTCGATGCGTGAACTCTTTAATGTCTCACCGCTCGGTGTGGTGGGGATTTTCCTGATGGGCGGGGTGTTCTCGGCACTTTTCGGGATGACAGCGGTCTGGGGGACAGAAGCGGGGCTGAGCATCCTCGAAATCTCGATCTTCCCCGCGGCGATCTATTTCGGCGGGCTGATGTTCCAGTACCCGATTGGCTGGCTTTCGGACAAGATGGACCGCCGCAAGCTGCTGGTCGCGGTCGCGCTGATCGGCACGGCGGCCGGCGCTGTCGCGGTGCTGGTCGATCTGAGCTTCGTCTGGCTGCTGGGCGTCGCGCTGATCATCGGCGGCATCTCGAATCCGCTTTACTCGCTGCTGGTCGCCTATACGGCTGACTATGTCGAGCATGACCAGATGGCGGCGGTCTCGGGCGGGCTTTTGTTCGTCAACGGGCTGGGCGCGATTGTCGGGCCGTTGGCGATTGGCTGGATCATGAGCCAGATCGGTCCGTCGGGCTATTTCCTCTTCATCATCTCGCTGACAGCGCTTCTGTCACTCTACGCGCTTTATCGCATGACCCAGCGCGCGGCCCCGTCAATTGCCGAAAGCGGCCCCTATGCGGCGGTCTCGCCCGTTGTGTCGGCGGCCACGGTCGAGGCGGTTCTGACCGAGATGAGCGAGGACAAGGAAGCCGCATCCTGAGGGCGTTGCAAATCTGCAAAAAACCGCTTGGTCGCGTCTGCGTGATTTGGAAAAACTTGAGAAACCTGCGAATCGCTGGCACGATTATTCATGGCGGTCAAAAGGTGAACCATGTCTACTGTTGAGGAAGTTATTTCATTCTGGATTGAAGAGGTCGGGCCCGAGGGCTGGTATGCGGTGGATGAGGCGCTGGACGCCAAGATCCGCGACCGGTTCGAGGGGCTTTGGGAGAAGGCCCGCGACGGACGGCTGGAGCGTTGGGCGGCTTGTGCCAAAGGCGCGCTGGCCTTCATCATTGTGACCGATCAGTTCCCGCGCAACATGTTCCGGGGCGATGCGCGGTCCTTCGCGACCGATGCGATGGCCCGTCAGGTCGCGGCGCGCGGCTGCCATCTGGGCTATGATCGCCATACGCCCGAACCGCAACGTCAGTTTTTCTACCTGCCGCTGATGCATTCCGAGAGTCAGATGGATCAGGACCGCGCTGTGCGCATGTTCCTGCTGCGCATGCCCGAGACCGGGGGCGATAACCTGCTGCATGCGCGCGCCCATCGTGCTGTGATTCGCGAGTTTGGCCGCTTCCCTTACCGCAATGGTGCGCTGGGGCGCGAGACAACGGCGCGCGAGCAGGAGTTTCTGACCCAAGGCGGGTATAAATCCGCGCTTGATGCCTTGCAGGTCGCAGCCTGAGACCCGACAGCCATGCGGCCTTCGCATGGCGGCCTTTCAGCCTATGCGTTGCGCGACAAGCGGAAATAGTTTAATGCCAAACTAATTTCGAAGCGCGCCGCAGGGAGGAATGCCGCATGGCTGCAAAATCTTACGATGTGATCGTTATCGGGGCCGGGCCCGGCGGCTATGTCGCTGCAATCCGGGCGGCACAGCTTGGCAAATCCGTGGTCATTGTCGAACGTGAGAATCTGGGCGGCATCTGCCTGAACTGGGGCTGTATTCCGACCAAGGCGATGCTGCGCTCGGCAGAAGTTTTTCACCTGATGCACCGCGCTAAGGAATTTGGCCTGAGTGCGGAGAAGATCGGCTATGACCTCGACGCGGTGGTGAAGCGCTCGCGCAAGGTTGCAGGGCAACTGTCCGGCGGCATCGGCCATCTGATGAAAAAGAATAAGATCACTGTGATGATGGGCAATGCGCGGCTCGCCGGGAAGGGCAAGGTCACGGTCGAGGGCGAGAAGGGCTCCGAGGAGATCACTGCGCCCAATATCATCCTGGCCACTGGTGCGCGGGCGCGCGAACTGCCGGGGCTTGAGGCGGATGGCGATCTCGTCTGGACCTATCGCCACGCGCTCCAGGCCAAGCGCATGCCAAAACGGTTGCTGGTCATCGGTTCGGGCGCGATCGGGATCGAATTCGCGAGCTTCTTCAACACTTTGGGCGCGGATGTGACGGTGGTTGAGGTGCAGGACCGCATTCTGCCTGTGGAAGATGCCGAAATCAGCGCTTTCGCGAAGAAGGCGTTCGAGAAGCAGGGGATGAAGATCCTCGAAAAAGCGATGGTCAAGAAGCTCGACCGCGCCAGCCCCAAGGTCACGGCGCATATCGAGCGCGGGGGCAAGACCGAGACGCTGGAATTCGACACGGTGATTTCAGCCGTGGGGATCGTCGCGAATACGGAAGGGCTGGGGCTTGAGGAACTGGGCGTGAAGCTCGACCGCTCCTTCGTGGTCACGGATGCCTATTGCCGCACAGGCGTCGAGGGGCTCTATGTGATTGGCGATGCGACCAATGGGCCGTGGCTCGCGCATAAGGCCAGCCATGAGGGCGTGATGGTGGCCGAACTGATTGCAGGCGGGCATCCGCATGCCGTGGACCCGGCGAGCATCGCGGGCTGCACCTATTGCCATCCGCAGGTGGCGAGCGTCGGGCTGACCGAGGCCAAGGCGAAGGAAGCGGGTCTTGCGATCAAGGTCGGGCGTTTCCCCTTCATCGGCAATGGCAAGGCGATTGCGCTGGGCGAGCCCGAGGGGATGATCAAGACGATATTCGACGCGAAAACCGGCGAGCTTCTGGGCGCACATATGGTGGGTGCGGAAGTGACCGAGTTGATTCAGGGCTATGTCATCGGGCGGCAATTGGAGACAACCGAGGAAGACCTGATGAACACGGTTTTCCCGCATCCGACGCTCAGCGAGATGATGCATGAATCGGTGCTCGATTCCTACGGGCGCGCGATCCATTTCTGATGTGATCTGACGGCGCGGCCTTACGGCCGCAAGAGATATGCACGGCCCCTCCACTGCGTTGCGGGGCCGTGCGGTTGCGTGCGCTTGTCAGCGCACGATGGCACCGCCTGCGTTTTGCCAGTCCTGCAAGCTGCCGAGATTGTAGACTTCGGCATAGCCATTCGCAGCCAGCATATGTGCGGCGCGCTCGGAGCGCATGCCAGAGGCACAATAGAGGGCGACGGGCTTCTCGGCGGACAGTTTGCGGTTGAAATGGCCGCTTTTCGGGTCCGATTGCGCGGCGATCTGCGCGAGGGGGATATGCACTGCGCCCTTGGCTTTGCCAGTCTGGCGCAACTCATCCGCCTCGCGCACGTCGATCAGGGTCAGGGCGCCGGATTTCGCTTGCGCGATGGCATCGCAGGCTGCGATGCGCCGGGTTTTGGCTTTGGGTTTGAGAAAGGCGAACATCGGCACAATCCTTGCGTGGCTTTGCTGCAAGATGGGGCCAGATCGGCCAGCGCGCAAGAGACAAATTCGTATAAGTGAATATTTATGCCCTCGCGCGTGCGGAAAGCTGAAAAACGCAGCGTGTTTGCATTTTGTTCACATATTTCGGTTGGAGACTCAGCGCGTCCCATCTATCTTGCAGCCATGACGCGGATGCGTAAGCGGGGGGCCGGATGGCTGAGCAGAAATTCATCGAAGTGCGCGGCGCGCGCGAGCATAATCTGAAGAATATCGACGTTGATCTGCCCCGCGACAAGCTGGTGGTGATCACGGGTCTGTCCGGGTCGGGCAAATCCAGCCTCGCTTTTGACACGATCTATGCCGAGGGCCAGCGCCGCTATGTCGAATCGCTCTCGGCCTATGCGCGCCAATTCCTCGACATGATGCAGAAGCCCGATATGGACCATATCTCGGGCCTGTCGCCAGCGATCAGCATCGAGCAGAAGACGACGAGCAAGAATCCGCGCTCGACCGTCGGCACAGTGACCGAGATTTACGACTATATGCGGCTCTTGTTTGCGCGCGCGGGCACGCCCTACAGTCCTGCGACCGGCCAGCCCATCGAGGCGCAGCAGGTGCAGGATATGGTCGACCGGATCATGGCCTTGGACGAGGGCACGCGCGCCTATCTGCTCGCGCCCATCGTGCGTGACCGCAAGGGCGAATACCGCAAGGAGTTTCTGGAACTGCGCAAGCAGGGGTTCCAGCGGGTCAAGGTCGACGGGCAATTCCATGAGTTGGACGAACCGCCGGTGCTGGACAAGAAATTCCGTCATGACATTGACGTGGTCGTTGACCGGCTGGTGGTGCGCGAGGGGATCGAGACGCGGCTGGCGGACAGTCTGCGCACGGCGCTTGATCTGGCTGACGGAATTGCGGTGCTGGAAATTGCCGCAGAGGACGGGGAACGGATCACCTTCAGCGAAAAATTCGCTTGTCCGGTCAGTGGCTTCACCATTTCGGAGATCGAGCCGCGCCTGTTCTCTTTCAACGCGCCCTCGGGCGCGTGTCCGGCCTGTGATGGGCTGGGGGTGGAGTTGTTTTTCGACGAGCGTCTGGTCGTCCCGGATCACGCGCTGAAGGTGGCGGATGGGGCGATTGCGCCCTGGCGCAAGGGCAAGTCGCCTTATTTCCTGCAGACGATTCAGTCACTTGCAAAGCATTACGAATTCGATGCCAAGACGCCGTGGAAAGACCTGCCCGCGCATGTGAAACAGGTGTTCCTCTACGGCTCGAATGACGAAGAATTGCCGTTTCGCTATGACGAGGGCGGGCGCATCTATAATGTGACGCGCGCTTTCGAGGGCGTGATTCCCAATATGGAGCGGCGCTATCGTGAGACGGACAGCGCCTGGATTCGTGAGGAATTCGAGCGCTATCAGAACCAGCGGGCCTGTGGTGTCTGTGACGGGCATCGGTTGAAGCCCGAAGCGCTGGCGGTGAAGATCGGGGGCCTCCATATCGGGCAGGTCACTGAAATGGCGATCCGCGAGGCGCTAGCCTGGGTTGAGAGCGTGCCCGAGGCGCTCACGAAACAGAAAAACGAGATTGCTCGGGCAATCCTCAAGGAAATCCGCGAGCGGCTGGGGTTTTTGGTCAATGTGGGCCTCGATTCCCTTACGCTGGGGCGGCATGCGGGCACGCTCTCGGGCGGTGAAAGCCAGCGTATCCGGTTGGCGAGCCAGATCGGCAGCGGGCTGACAGGTGTGCTCTATGTGCTGGATGAGCCAAGCATCGGCCTGCACCAGCGCGACAATGACCGCCTGCTGATCACGCTGCGTAATCTGCGCGATCAGGGCAACACTGTGATCGTGGTCGAACATGACGAGGAAGCGATCCGCACGGCGGATTTCGTGCTCGATATCGGCCCCGGCGCGGGCGTGCATGGCGGGCGGGTCGTGGCGCAGGGCACACCGGCCGAGATCATGGCCGACCCGGCCAGCGTCACAGGGCAATATCTGACAGGCGCGCGCGAAATCGCCGTGCCGAAGACCCGGCGCAAGGGCAACGGCAAGAAGCTGACAGTGGTCAAGGCCAGCGGCAACAACCTGCGCGATGTGACGGCGGAATTTCCGCTGGGCAAGTTCGTCTGTGTGACCGGGGTTTCGGGCGGCGGCAAGTCGACGCTGACCATCGAGACGCTGTTCAAGACCGCCTCGATGCGGCTCAATGGCGCGCGCCAGACGCCCGCGCCTTGCGAGACGATCAAGGGGCTGGAGAGCCTCGACAAGGTGATCGACATTGATCAGCGGCCCATCGGCCGCACGCCGCGTTCGAACCCGGCGACCTATACCGGCGCGTTCGGGCCGATCCGTGACTGGTTCGCCGGTCTGCCGGAATCGAAGGCGCGCGGCTACAAGCCGGGGCGGTTCAGCTTCAACGTCAAGGGCGGGCGGTGCGAGGCCTGTCAGGGCGACGGGGTGCTGAAAATCGAGATGAATTTCCTGCCCGATGTCTATGTCACCTGCGAGACCTGCAAGGGAAAGCGCTACAATCGCGAGACGCTGGAGGTTTTGTTCAAGGGTAAATCAATCGCTGATGTGCTCGATATGACTGTCGAAGAGGCGCAGAAATTCTTTGAGGCCGTGCCCTCGATCCGCGAGAAGATGGACGCGCTGATGCGCGTTGGCTTGGGCTATATCAAGGTCGGGCAGCAGGCGACGACGCTTTCGGGCGGCGAGGCGCAGCGGGTGAAGCTGTCGAAGGAACTCTCGCGCCGGTCAACCGGGCGGACGCTCTATATTCTGGACGAGCCGACCACCGGGCTGCATTTCGAAGATGTGCGCAAGCTTCTGGAAGTGCTGCATGAATTGGTCGATCAGGGCAATACGGTTGTCGTGATCGAGCATAATCTCGATGTGGTGAAAACCGCGGACTGGATCATTGATATTGGCCCGGAAGGCGGCGATGGCGGGGGGCAGATCGTCGCGGTTGGCACGCCCGAGAAAGTGGCCGCC
>PXDM01000043.1 GCA_003565055.1 Paracoccaceae bacterium | reverse complement strand
GATTTGAGGATGGTGCGCGGGTCGAGGAAGGGCAGCTTCTTTTTCGCATCGATCCTGCCGATGCCGAAGCGGCGCTCGCATTGGCGCAATCCGACATGGTGCGGGCCGAGGCCGAGTTGCGCGATGCGACGCGCGCGCTGGAACTCGCAGCCGAGGATGTGAGCGCCGCGCAGGAGCAGCTCGACTTGCGGGTGCGTGCGCTCACGCGCCGTCAGGATCTGGCCACGCGTGGGGTGGCGACCGAAGCCGCCTTGGAAGAAGCCGAGCTTGCCGCATCTTCCGCCCGTCAGGCGTTGGTCGGGCGCAGGCAGGCCGAAGCGCAGGCCGAGGCGCGCCTCGATCAGGCGCGCACGGCGCGCGACCGTCAGGCGATCACGCTCTCGGATGCCGAGCGGCGCTTGGCCGATACCCGCGTCCATGCCCGCTTCTCCGGCACGCTGACCGACATCACCCTGACCCAAGGCGGGCTTGTGACGGCGAATGAGCAGCTTGGCCGGATCATTGACCCGGATGCGCTGGAAGTTGCGGTGCGGGTCTCAACGGCGCAGTATCTGCGGCTTCTGGATGACGCGGGCCAGCTGCGCGAGAGCGAGGCCACGGTCGCGCTGGAGGTCGCCGGGTTTGAGATCACTTCGCCGGGGCGTCTGGTGCGGGCTTCGGCCACGGTCGAACAGGGCCAGAGCGGGCGGCGCATCTATGTCGATCTTGACGCCCCGCGCGGCTTCCGGCCCGGCGACTTTGTGACCGTGCGCCTGCCAGAGCCTGCGCTCGACAATGTGGCGCTGGTGCCTGCGGCGGCTGTGACCGCGGCGGGCACGGTGCTCGCGCTGAATGCTGACAACCGGCTTGACGCGCTGCCGGTCACGGTGCTGCGGCGGCAGGGTGGCGATGTGATCATCGAAGTCAGCGCCGCGCTCACAGGCCGCGAGATCGTGCGCGAGATCACGCCCAATCTGGGCGCGGGCATCCTCGTGCGCCCGCAACGCCAGACCGCGACGGGCGAGCCCATCGTTGAAGCGCCGGAAATGGTCACGCTCGACCCCGAACGTCGCGCCAGGCTGATCGCGCAGGTCGAAGCCAATGCCCGCATGCCCGCCGAGGCGCGCGCGCGGATGCTCGCGCAATTGTCGGAAGATGTGGTGCCTGCCGCGATGGTCGAAAGGCTGGAAAACGGCGGCGGCATGGGCGGAAATATGGGCAGAGGCGGGCCGGGCGGTGGCTGACATGACGCCCCTCGCACGTGCCCGTGGCGCGCTCTCGGTCCAGGCGCTGGGCCTGTTTCGCTATTTCACACGCCACCGCACAGCGGCCAATCTGCTACTGGTGGTGATGCTGGTCGCAGGGCTTGCGGCCATCCCGAACATGCGCACGCAGTTCTTCCCCGATGTGGTGGTCGACAATGTGTCCGTCACGATCCGCTGGCCCGGCGCCGGAGCCGAGGACGTGGATCGCGGGATCGTGCAGCTTGTCGGCCCCGCGCTGCAGGCGGTCGAGGGCGTCAGTCAGGTCACGGCCCAGTCGCGCGAGGGCCGTGCGAGCTTCACGGTCGAGTTTGAGACCGGCTGGGACATGGCGCGCGGCAATAACGATGTGCAGGACGCCATTGGGCTCGTGAGCAACCTGCCCGACGATGCCGAAGACCCGGTGACGCGGCGCTCCAATTGGGGCGACCGGGTGACGAATGTGGTGGTGACTGGCCCTGTCGCGGTCGAGCAGCTTGCGCGATTTGCTGATGAATTTGCCGCGCGGCTCTATGATGCCGGGATCACGCGCACGACCGTTCAGGGCGTGGCCAGCGCCGAGGTCATGGTCGAAGTCCCGACCCGCAATCTGATCGAGCATGACCTGAGCATGGCCGATATCGCGCAGGCGATCCGGGTGACCATCAGCGCCGACCCCTCGGGCGAGGTCGCTTCGGGCACGGCGCGTGTGCGCACGGGCGTTGAGCGTCGCAGTGCCGAGGATGTCGCGGCCATTGCCCTGCGCCTGCGCCCCGATGGCTCGGCCCTGACGGTCGGCGATGTGGCGCAGGTCAGCGAAGGGCGCATCGACCGCGACCGCGCGACATGGGTGGGCGAAGACCCGGCGATCACGTTGCGGGTGGAGCGTTCGGCGCGCGGCGATGCCGTGGCGATCCAGCGCGATGTCCAGAGGATTGCCGACACCATGGCAGCGAGCCTGCCCGATGGCACCCGGATCGAGCTGGTCTCGACGCGGGCGGAGTTCATTTCCGGGCGCATCGCGATCCTCCTGAAGAACGGCGCGCTGGGGCTGGGGCTGGTCGTGGTGCTGTTGTTCTTCTTTCTGAATGCACGCACGGCCTTCTGGGTGGCGGCGGGCATTCCGGCGGCCATGCTGGCGGCGATTGGGATCATGTATCTGTTGGGGCTGAGCTTCAACATGATCTCGCTTTTCGCGCTGATCATCACGCTGGGGATCGTGGTCGATGATGCCATCGTCGTGGGCGAACACGCCGATTACCGCGCCCGCGAGTTGGGCGAAAGCCCCGCCGAGGCCGCCGAAAATGCCGCCACCCGCATGGCGCAGCCGGTCTTTGCGGCCACGATCACGACAATCCTTGCCTTTGGCGCGCTGATCCTCGTCGGTGGGCGGTTCGGCACGCTGATCGCGGATATTCCGCTGACGGTGATCGCCGTGCTGATCGCCTCGCTGGTCGAATGTTTCTTGATCCTGCCCAACCATATGTATCACGCCATTGCCAGCGGGGCGCGGGAGCGTTGGTATGACTGGCCCTCGCGGCAGGTCAATCGCGGCTTTCAATGGCTGCGCAGCCGTGCCTTCCGCCCGCTGATGCATCTGGTCATTGCCGCGCGCTACCCGGTCGTCGCCGCGTTGATTGCGCTTCTGGCGGTGCAGATGTCGCATCTGGTGCGCGGCGATCTGCCCTTTCGTTTCTTCGCGGCCCCCGAACAGGGCTCGATCACCGGCAATATCGTGATGGTGGATGGCGCGACCCGTGAGGACACGCGCGAGGCGCTGCGCGAATTGCAGCGCGCGACGGATGCGCTGGCGGCACGGCTGGATGCCGAGAGCGGCACCAATCCGGTGCTCTTCACCATGACCGAACTTGGCGGCCATAGTGGCCGCGCGCTGGCCTCGGCCGAGAACAAGGATGGCGATCTTCTGGGCTCGATCAGCATTGATCTGGTCGATGCTGATTTCCGCAGCCTGTCGTCTCACGCCTTCGCTTCCGCCTTGCAGGACGAATTGCAGCCGCATCCGCGCATGGAGGAGTTCAGCTTCCGCTCCTGGGGGACGGGGCCGGGCGGGGATTCGCTGTCCGTGGAGCTCAGCGGCGGCGATGCGGCGACGCTGAAAGCCGCGTCCGAGGCGCTGCGCACGGCGCTCGTGCCCTTCCCCGAGATCACCGGGCTGGAGGACAACCTGCCCTATGACAAGCAGGAATTGATCCTGCAACTGACGCCGCAAGGGCAGGCGCTGGGCTTCACCATTGACGGGCTCTCGCGCGATCTGCGCAATCGCCTCTCGGGGATCGAGGCCGCGACATTCCCCGATGGCTTGCGCACGGGCCGCATCCGCGTGGAAGTGCCTGCCTCCGAGCGGGCCGAGGATTTCCTCGACAGCATGATGATGCGCACGGGCTCAGGCAGTTTCGTGCCGCTGGGCGATGTGGTCTCGGTATCCGACCGGCAGGGGTTCTCGTCGATCCGGCGCGAGAACGGGGTGCGTGTGGTCACGGTCTCGGGCGATCTGTCCGAGGATGACCCCGCCCGCGCCCGTGAAGTCACGCGCCTGATGACCGAGGTCATCCTGCCCGATCTGGAGGCTGAATTCGGCGTCACCACGCGGCTCTCCGGGCAGGCCGAGCAAGAGCGCGAATTCATGTCCGACGCGGCCATCGGGCTGACGCTGTGCATGATCCTGATCTATCTGACGCTGGCCTGGGTGTTCTCTAGCTGGCTACGCCCGATGGTGGTCATGGCGGTCATTCCCTTCGGCCTGATCGGGGTGATCCATGGCCATCTGAGCTGGGACATGGCGCTGTCGATGTTCTCGGTCGTGGGCATGATCGGCATGGCCGGGATCATCATCAACGACTCCATCGTGCTGGTCACGACAGTCGATCAATATGCCCGCGAGCGCGGGTTGATCCCCTCGATCATCGACGCGGCCTGCGACCGGCTTCGGCCCGTGCTTCTGACCACGCTGACCACGGTTCTGGGGCTTGCACCGCTGATGTTCGAGAACTCGACGCAGGCCGCATTCCTGAAACCGACCGTGATCACGCTGGTCTACGGCCTTGGCTTCGGGATGTTCATCGTGCTCCTGCTGGTTCCGGCGCTGCTGGCCATCGGGCATGATGTCAGCCGCCAGATGACCTCGCTGCGCCGCGCGCTGACGCGGCCTGCGCGCGGCATCGCAATGGTGCCACTGGCGGCGGTGGCGCTGGTCGTGGCGTGGTTTGCGTTGACGCTGGGCAGTGCGGGCCTGTCAGGACAGATGCCCGCGCCCTTGGCGCAGTTGAGCGGCGAGGGGGGCATGCGCGCGGCCTTCCTGGTCTTTATCGGCGGCACCGCGTTGGGGCTGCTCATCGTCTGGGCACTGGGTGCGGTCGCGATGCTGCAGGCTCAGCGCGCGCGCTGACGCTCAGAGAGCTGCCAGCGCAGGGCGGAACTCTGCATCGGGGGCGTGCACCAGCGTCGCAGCGCGCGCGCCTTCGTGCTGGGCCAGATGTGTCGCGACAAGCTGGTAGCCCAGCGAATAGCCGAGCCAGCGCGGCGCATCGCCTGTGCCGAAAAACCAGCGCGAATGGTCGTAGCTGGTCTGATCCCAGTCGCGCTGCGCCTCGGTGACATAGGGCTGCCAATCCCTGCGCGCCAAGCGCTCCCAGGGCTCAGGGGCGACGCCTAGCAACTCGCCCACGAACTGCCCCGCCAAGCCTTCCGCGACCAGAGCCGCGCCGAGGCTCTTCCCATACCCCTCGCCGTCCCAGCGGGCGCTGTGATGCAGCTCATGCGCAAACATCCGCTCCAGAGACTGGCCGGGATTGGCGCGCAGCTGTGGATGGTCGGGGTCGAGATTGAGAAAGATCACGCCCGGCCCCGGCGCGAAGCCCAGATGGCCGGTTTCGGGAATGACTTGCCCTGTCGCGCGCAGGATCACATCGGTCGGCCCCAGTGGCAGACAGTCCGACGCCGCCGCGAAGGTCCGCGTCAGGCAGGTGACAAGCCACGGCTTGAGCGCCGTGAGCCGCCCGCGCGCATCCATGAAATGAAGGTGCAGCCCCATGTGTCCTGCCCGCCCCGATAGGGTGTTCAGTTGCCCAATGCGCAGCCCTGATGCACGACCGTCCCGCGCTCGCTCACCACGCTGAGCCGCACCGCAGAGCGGTCGATCGCGGGCATGTCCCCGCTGCTGCGGATCAGGCTGTGGCCGATCAGCTTGTCGCCCTGCCGCTCTGTCGGCAGCACCCGCGCCGCAAGGCCGGGCGCTTCGATCACCACGAATTCGCGTGCGCCGGACGGTGGCATGCTGAGCGCCGCGCTCAATTGCACGCCGCGTTTATGTGGCGCGATGGTGCAGGACACATCGCGCAGCCCCGCACTGCGCGCTGAACGGGGGCGCTTTTCCAGCGCCGTGGCAATGGCGGCATCATGCAGACCTGCGCCGGACAGGGACAGGTTGAACGGCAGATCAACAGGGATGCAGATGTCATTGCAAACCCCGAGGCTGAGTGTCGCTGCCAGTTCCACAGGTTGGCCAGCCTCGACCGGGGTGATCTCAATCGGCAGCGTGACCTGATCCGCATAGCCGACACTCGCAAACCCCGCCTTGATATGCAGCCTCGGTTCTGGCCAGACGATCCGCGCCTGCGCGATATTGCGCGACCCGCTCCAGTCGAGGCGCGGCACAATGCCTGATTCGCCGGGATGCCGCCAATAGGTGATCCAGTCGGGCGCAAGGCGCAGCTTGAGCGCGGACATATGCGTCCCGGCGCTTGTCTTCCAGCCCGGTTTGATCTGTGCATTGACCACATCGGAGCCTTGCTGGGCCAGAGCAACGCCGCTGCAAAGCACTATGAAGGCGGAGAAGACAGAAACGAGTCGAAAGCTTTTCATTCCGACAGGGATTCCGTGCGCAGCGTGAAATAGGAAGTCACAAGGGCGCGACCGCCACAGTCTGTGATGGAAACAGCGCAATTTTCGCGCGCGCTGGCCCTTGGCAAGCCGGGCGCGCGAAGGCATGGTTGCCCAGCATCGGGAGAAAGAGGCCGCATGGATCATCTGACCGGGAAATTGCTGATCGCCATGCCATCCATGCCGGATCCGCGTTTCGCGCATTCGGTGGTGCTGCTCTGCGCGCATTCCGAAGACGGAGCGATGGGGATCATCGTCAACAAACCTTTGCCGGACCTGCGCTTGCGCAGCTTGCTCGACAATCTCGACCTGCCCGTGACTGATGATGCCGCAGGGCTTGGCGCGGCCTTCGAGGATGCGCAGGTGCATTTCGGCGGTCCGGTCGAGACCGGGCGCGGCTTCGTCATTCACAGCCCTGATTTCTTCAGCGATGAGGGCAGTCTCGAAATTCTCAAAGGCGTCGTGCTCTCCACATCGGTCGAGATCCTCTCTGAGATGGCGCGCGGCGTGGGTCCCGCGCAATCGCTCATTGCGCTGGGCTATGCGGGTTGGGCACCTGAGCAGCTTGAGTCCGAGATTCAGGCCGGGGGCTGGCTTATCGCCGACGCGGCCCCGCATCTTCTGTTCGGCACGGAAGACAGCGCGAAATGGCTGGCGGTGCTCAAAAGCCTCGGGGTCGATCCCCGGCACCTGTCAGGGGCGGCGGGTCACGCCTGATCGGGCGCGCCCACCAGCGCGGTGGCGAAGTCCTCTGGGTCAAAGGCCTGCAGATCGTCGATCTGCTCACCCACGCCGATGGCATGAATGGGCAGCCCGAAACGGTCGGCCAGTGCCACCAGAACGCCCCCGCGCGCGGTCCCGTCGAGCTTGGTCATCACGAGCCCGCTGACATCGGCGAGCTTGCGGAAAATCTCGACCTGATTGAGCGCATTCTGCCCGGTCGTCGCATCGAGCACCAGAAGCGTGTTATGCGGCGCGTCCGGGTCGAGCTTGCGCAGCACGCGCAGGATCTTGGCCAACTCCTCCATCAGATCGGCGCGGTTCTGCAAACGCCCCGCTGTGTCGATCATCAACAGATCGACGCCTTCCGCCTTGGCGCGGGCGAGCGCATCATAGGCGAGGCTCGCCGGGTCCGAGCCCTCGGGCGCGGTCATCACCGGCACGCCCGCGCGTTCGCCCCAGACCTGCAACTGCTCGACCGCAGCGGCGCGAAACGTGTCGCCCGCCGCGATCATCACGGATTTGCCTGCCGCGCGGAACTGGCTGGCCAGTTTGCCGATGGTCGTGGTCTTGCCCGCCCCGTTGACGCCGACGACCAGCACGACCTGCGGGCGCGCGCCATAGAGCGGCAGGGGCTTGGCGACGGGCTCCATGATGCGCGCGATTTCAGCGGCGAGCGCGGATTTGATGTCGCGCACCGAAAGCTTGCGGCCAAAACGCCCCTCGGCCAGATTGGCGCAGACGCGCATCGAGGTTTCGACACCCATATCCGCCTGAATGAGCAATTCCTCCAGACTTTCGAGCATCTCATCATCAAGCACTCGGCGCGGGGCATCGTCGCGGCCCAGCATGCGCCCCAGAAAGCCGGGTTTCGGGGCCTCGGTCTCGGTCGCGGGCAGCGCGGGCGGCGGTGCGACCGGGGCGGGCGCTTCGGTCTTGGGTGCTGGGGGGGCGGCTTCGGGGCTCGGCGAAGGCGCGGGCGCTTCGAGCGCAGGCGCGTCGCTCTGATCCTCGACCAGCGCTTCCAGCCCCTGATCGAGTTTCGACGAAGACCGGAACATCCGCTCTTTCAACTTCGAGAAAAACGACATGCCTTGATCCTTCTTGACCCGGCCCAGAGCTAACGCATGTGGCGCGCTTTGAAAAGCGCGGCATTTCGCGTGGCTGGCAAGCCGGGAACGGCGTGATATATGTCGCCAAACCCCGGAGAGCCCATGCCCGTCCTTCCCTTCGCACTCGCCGCCATCATCCCGGTCGCATTTCTCGGCATCGGCGCGCTCTGGGGCGGGCTTTGGGCCGTCCTGGCGCTGGCTTATGTCTCGGTGCTGGCCTTTGGGGCTGACACGCTGATCACGCGCCGCCTGCCTGACGCGGAGCAGGAGGAAGCTGAGCGCGCGGCCAATCGGCTCTCGGTGCTGATCGCGCTTGCGCATTTCGCGCTGATGGGGCTCGGGGTCGCGACGGTCGCAGGCGCGACGGGGCTCGGGGGGGCAGAGCGCGTCGCAGTGTTCTTC
>PXDM01000063.1 GCA_003565055.1 Paracoccaceae bacterium | reverse complement strand
GCCTTCTCGGCCACTTTCCTGAAGCCGGCGATGGAATCGAGGACCCGCGTATGCATCTCTGCGACCAGATCAAGGCACTGCGCGGCGGGGGCCGCGCCTGGTGCCACATCGCTCGTTCTCGATGCGGGAAGCGACTCGGGGTCCGGTATCGTGTTGTGCGCGGTCATGGGGCATTCCTTCTGGCTGAATATGTGTCAGGGGCCGGGAACCCGGCCGTGTCGCACGCGCAAGTCAGCCGGGCACCTTTCGCTCGGCTGTGAGCGAGGTCTGAAGCGCGTCGATCTTGCCGACATGGCCCACGACGCTCTCGCGCTGTTTCTTGATCGCGCTCACCTCGTCGGCGCTGAAGGTCTTGTCGATCTCGCACTCGCGCAACGTGTCGTCATAGGCGGCCAGAAGCCGCTTCTCGCCGTCGCGCAGGCCCGGCAGCAGGCTTGTCTCGTCTGCGGACATGGCGAACCGGACATTGAGCGCAGCCTTGTGGACCACGCTCATCAACGAGCCGTCGCCATCGGTCCCGCCGCCGCGTGCCAGCAACAGACCCGCAAGCTCATGGGCATGGGTCATGTGGCGCTGGCGCAGATCGGCGCAGAGCGCCTTGACATTGGTATGGTTGCCAATGGACGCCGCTTCCTCGTAGCCCTTGGCCGCGTCAGCGATTTTCGTATGCAGCGAAGAAATGGTCTCGATGGGGGTTTGCATGATGCGCTCCGGTTCTGATGGAATGTCTGTAGTGAAAACCCGCGCGCGGCCTGCGCGTTCCATCCGGCGTGGAAAACTCGGAAACAGGCGCGCGCGCGGGCAGGCTACGCGAGGGAAGTCCCGCGCGTTCCCCAAGCCCTGGCCCGGACGACCAGCCCGGGCCCCCCCAGGGTCGGGTGCCGCCCTCGGCGCTCCGATCGGACGGCGGGAAGGGAACAGCCTCGCGGGCGGGCACTGCCCGAAGGGCTTTCACGGGTAGCCGCCAAAGAAACACCCCAAAGGCAAACCTGGATCAGTCCCGGGCGTGCGAAAGGGCGCAGTGTCGCGCGGACGGCACAAGATCTCGCCGTTGTTTGTTTGTCTCAGGTATCGACGAAATTCAGCGCCCTGATCCGGGATCAATGCGCAGGGCTTCATCAATTTGAACAGGCCAGGGAAGGATAAATCCCATGACTGCAATAACCCCACTGCCAAGCACTGCCGAAAAGATGGAGATCGTCAAATCGGCCTGCGATGCGGCCCCGGCCGGGCCGAAGAAGCACGCCGCATTGGAGCATTATCAAGCGGCCACGCGGGCCCGGTCGCTCAAGGATGATGCCGCATGCGACCGCGCGCTTGACGCGGCCAAGCACGCGCTCGTCTGAACCGGTCCCAGGCTCCCGGCGTGATCGCCGGGGGTGCGCTAGGACAGCAAGGGGCCCTCCTGATCCAGATAATCGGTATCGAATCCCGCGAGGGTGACCAGCCCCGCGAAATCATCGAAAACGACCCGCCCCTTCTGGAATGTCACCAGCCCCTCTTCGCGCAGATGGCGCAGCACGCGATTGACGTGAACCGCGCTCAGCCCCAGCGCATCGGCCAGATGATATTGCGTCAACGGGCATGCGAAACCGGTCTTGTCCGAGATCCCGATCAGGCGCAGCCGCGCCCCCAGTTCCAGCAGGAAATGCGCCATGCGCTCTTCTGCAGAGCGTCGGCCAAGATTGACCAGATGTTCCACCACCATCGCCTCATCGCGCGAGGCCGCCCACAAGACCGCCGTCGCCAGACGCGGCGATGTCGCGAACCCGTTCAGGATATCGGAGGCCAGCACTTCGGAGGCCTCGATCGGGGTCACGGCCTCGACGCTGTGATCGGTCGTGCGAAACAGCACGCTGCGCAATCCCAGGAAATCACCCGGGATCTGGATATCCACGATCTGCCGATCGCCATCGGGCAGTATCTTGTAGGAACAGGCCCAGCCTTCGGCCAGAATGAACGCGGATTGCGTCTTCTGCCCTTCATGGATCACTTCATGCCCCGACAGAAAACTGCGCCTGCGCCGGTGAAACCGGGCGAGCGTTTCAAGATCACTGTCCGACAAGGTGACAAAGGCAGACAGCTTTCGCGTCAGGGGGCTTTGCAAGATCAACATTTCAGTTTCCAGTTGGGAGTGATGGCGCGGGGCCAATACGTCGAATTGGTGCAAATCTTGTGTCGGATGCTGCTCTGGATCAGTCGGGTATGGCCGATTGAGCCTATTGTTGCGACACGTTCCGATAAGCCCCTCTTCAACAGAAAGCGAAACCGATCATGTCCGTCCTCAACGAGATAAACGGGCTCGCTGCGCTATCCATCTGCGAGTCGCTGTTGCTGGCGCTGAATGACCGCAAGGTCCTGCCGGAAAACGAGATTGTCGGCATCCTGCAGGACGCCGCCGCCGCCCATGAATGCGCCGCAGATGCAGAGAATGCGGAGAAGCATGCTGCAGTCGCGGCACTGATCAACGGAATACTGGCGGGCGGGAATTCAGTGCGTCGACGCTGATCTTCCTCCTTGCATCCCTGACAGGAACAGCCCCGCCGCAAGAGGGACATTGCGACGGGGCTTTCAGCAGGCGAAATCACCCCTTACGCTGGGTATCCTTCGCCTTGCCGATCTGCTTTTGAAACTTGCTGTCCGCCTGGCTGGTCTTGCCTTCGGCGTCGCGCGATTTGTAGTCACTCTGGGGTTTTGCCCCTTTCGGACTGTTTGCGGATTTCTTCTTTGCATTCTTGTCCATGCGCGTGTTCCCTTTCAACATGTGCGGTCGCAATTGGCCTCAGCCTTTGCGAAAGAAGTCCTTGAACTTGCCAAAGGCGTTCTGAAGCGTGCCTTCGGATTTTCTGGCCTTGCCCTTCGCCTGCAATTTTGGGTTATCCGTGATCTTGCCGGCGCTTTCCTGGACAGTGCCGTCCACTTGTTTCGCGCTGCCCTTGATGCGGTCCTTGTCCATATTTTCGCCTTCCCTGGCTTGGCTCTCAGGAAGGGAACGCGCCCTGAACAAAACTCGTTCCAGAAATTCCACTGGAAGATTTCACAGGATGCTGAAAAAGCGGGCCCCTCAGTGCCCGTCGGGGAATTTGGTCCCTTGCCGCCGTCTGATCGCCGCACTGAGGGCCGCGGCCGACCCTGGGGGGCGCTTTGGCACGCGGGGGTGGCAATGCTTTATGCCAGCCGTGCCCTGTTTCCCGCATCGCGCGACAGGGCGTGCACCATGACGCGCGCGCGGCTGAGGATCGTCAGGGTCATCTCCGCTCAGCCCTTGCGCGCAAACAGCCCCAGCAACAGGCCGACACCGACCGCGATGCCCACTGCGGCGAGGGGATGATTGATCACTGTAGTGGTCGCAGCACTATGCGCGTCGCGGGTTTTCCGGCTGATCTGACGGCCAGCCTCGTCGAGCCCCTCGGACACATCGCCCGAAACGCTTTCCATCAGTTTCGACATGTCTGCGCGCAGGGCCTCGACCCGATCGCTCAGGTCATCGCCGCGTGAATTGTGCTTCAAGCCGGCATTGGCAGTTTTCATCGGGTATCTCCAGATTTCTCTGTGGGTGCGCCGGATCGTGCCGGGGCTCACATCTTCGCCGCGCCTGATCGGGACCTGTTCCTGTGCGTGCGAGACAGTGCAGACGCGCAGAACCGGCCCCCGCAAACCCGCGAGGCCAAGGCCGAAAGGGACACTGACGATCCGGCCAGCAGGCGCGATGATCCGGATCGTGCCGATCCTGCCAGTGCGCAGCGGCGCGGAACGCGGCCGCCTCGAAACCAGATAAGCCTCTCTGCGCAATCGGGTCACAACATGGATCAGTCCCGGCATGGTCTTTCGCAGAAATCCACACCCAACCGACCGGACGCGCCCCCGCGCGCGCCGCGTTTTCACCAGATCGCGCCGGGACTGATATCGGTCAGCCTGGCGGGCGCGCAGTGATGTCATGGTCTGCATCAGCGACCGAATCCTCGCTCGCAAAGCCGTTGTCCCGACATCAGCGACACCACCAGAACTGCCGCCAGAAGGCGGGCGCGCAACCCCGTGTTGCGCCGATGCGCGCGGACAACATTCAAGGAAATCGACATGTCGATGACATTCAAGACGGGCGCGACCCTGGGCGCGCTGCTTCTCGCCTCCTCTGTCTCTGCGCAGACATCCGCGACCGCGTATACCGAGCTGAACCTGCGCGCGGGCCCGGCCGTGTCCTATGCGATCATCGGGGTCATCCCCGCCTCGCAGGCCGTGGCGGTCGATGGCTGCCTCGCGGCGTCCAACTGGTGCCGCGTGTCCTATGGCGGGATGGAGGGCTGGGCCTCGGGCGAGTATCTGACCGCGATGGTCGAATCCCCGATCCATGCCAATCGCGAACGGCTCGCGGTCCAGACGATCACCTATGACAAAAGCCCCGATGGCGCGGTAGGTGGCGGCATGGCCGGCGCCGTTGCCGGCGGCATTCTCGGCGGGCCTGTGGGCGCGCTGGTGGGTGCAGCGGTCGGCATGGGGCTTGGGTCAGCCGCGACCCCCAGCGAACGCGTGACAACCTATGTCATGCAGAACCCGGTCGAGCCGATCCATCTGGAAGGCGAGATCGTGGTGGGCGCGGGCATCCCTGAAACCGTGACACTCGCCGAAGTGCCCGAGAGCGAGTATTACTACGCCTATGTCAACGGCAACCGCGTTCTGGTCGAGCGTGAAGAGCGCCGCATCGTCTACATCGTGCGCTGAGGCCGCGCGTTGATCGCAGCGATCGACGCCTGACCCCATGACAAAGGCGACCCGGGTTTCCGGGCCGCCTTTCTTCTCAGCATCCTGACGCGGCAGCAAGAAGGCTGCGCGCCGCTCAGAACGGTCGCACAAGCGTCGTGATCCGCCGCACGGCAACGCGCCGGTTCAGGCGCTCGGCGCTCTCGGTCGGGATCTTCAGGAAACGCTCGCCATATCCCTGAACGATGAGGTTTTCCGCGCCGACCCCGAAATACTCGCTGAAGGCAAGCGCCACGGATTCAGCCCGGCGATCCGACAGCAGCAGATTGTATCCCGCGTCCCCGACAGCATCGGTATGCCCCTCGACAAGGAACAGCTCGGTCGGATCTTCAGCCACGAGATCGCGCATCAGCAGGCCCATATCCCGCAGCTGCTCTGCCTGCGCTGGCGCAATGGCGGCGGAGTTCGTCTCGAAAGTGATCCCGCCCAGATTGATCTCGGGGGCCAGCGCGCGGACTTCCACGATCTCGCGCACCTGCCGCAGGCTGAAGCTGCGGCCAATGTCGCGCCGGTCGGCGGCCAGCAATGCACGCCGCAGGGCCTCGCGGTCGGTCGTTTCCTGAAAGTCGATCGTGTCGCTGATCGGGGGCGGCAGATCGCCCAGGATCACGGGCTCGAAGTCGCGCGTATCGTCGATCAGCAGATATTCCCGCCCGTCCGGTTCGACGCGGACACGCCGCAGCGCGCGACCATTGACATCGCGCACAGTGACGATCCGCGTGCCATCTTCGCGGATCACCTCGGTCCGGGTAGAGCCGTCGGTGAACCGCTCCGTGCGCAGTTCCGCACCGGGCGCGCGCAACAGGGCGTCATCATCCTTCAGCACAGAGTAGGTGCCTGCGTCATCGACCACGATGACCCTGTCGCCGCTCTGCGACTGGACGCGCTGACCGTTCTGCAGAACTGCCCCGACAACGACCGCGCCCAGGGCCAGCAGCCCCGCGCGCTCCAGATCGCTCAACCCGCGGTCTCTGGGGGCAGCCGGGGCGCGGGTCTGCCCATCGGCGCTGCGCGCCGGTTCCGCGGCGCCGAGGGCCCGGAACTCTTCCTGGCTTGACCGCGCCTCCTCCTCGGTCAGGGTTTCCGAGGTCACTTCGCTGGGCGCGTCAGTCGCAGTATCAGAACCGGCGATGGTCGCCTCGACGGGTGCATCGACGGGTGCATCAGCGGGCGCGTCAGCCGCAGCCTGCGGCGCAGCGGTGGCCTCATCCTGCTGCACGCTGTCTGCGGCATCATCGACGGCATCATCCGCGGCGGCGGCGTCATCGGCCGCGTCCTCCGCAGCGGCGTCGTCGCGCAGCGCATCCTGTGCCAGCCGCGCACGCGCTTCAGCCTCCTCGGCCTCGGCCTGCGCCGCGTCGGTTTCCGTCTCGGTCTCGGCGATGGGCGCCGCGTCATCGCTCGCCTCAAGCGCCTCGATGAACACGCGGCAATCCTGCGGGTCGGTTATGCCTTCCGCCGCGCAGAGCACGCCCTCGGCCGCGCCGTCGCCCGGCTCGGGCAATCCGGCCGCATCATCCGCGCGCACGCCGTCACCGGATTGCGCCATCATGGGCAGCGGCTGAACCAGGGCAAGCACCGCAAGGACAGCGGTCGTCGATCTGAGCGAGGTCTGTTTCATCTTCAGTCCAATTCGGGATGGGGTTGCACATGAGCGTCAGCGATATCTTGACCGGCCAGCGGCGACATGCGTTCGCAAAGCCCGCGCGCGCGCCGTGCCCTCGGCATGGCCAAGCGTGCCTCAAGGATACTGCAGCGCGATCCTGGCCAGACTGATCGAAGTCAGCCCCGGCCGCGCGAAAGCCTCCCCGCACGCCGCGCACCTGATCACCCGGATCCGATGAAGAAGGTCTGCACCAGAAAGTAGACAAGCGCAGCAAAGGCGATGAGCGGGCCCATCCGCGGACGCCTCAAACCGGCCGGCAGGGCATTTCCCACACCCGGCTTGGCGTTGGAGGCCGTCGGCAGCAAGGCGACAAGCCCCGGAATGGTCGCGCGCGGATCGCGCGCGCCGACGGGCACGTCGGAAAAGCGCGCCATGAGCCCCTCGAGCCGGGTTTGCGCGGCAGCACTGGACAGGGCCGACAATTCCGCGGCCTCGTCCCAGGGGTCGCGCCCCAGACGGGCCAGGGCCGACAGGACACTCACGGAGTTTCCTGCCTTGTCGTGACCAAGCACAGCATAGAGAAAGTCATCAAACGGGGTGCCCCCCTGACGGAAATAATCCATTCTGGACATGCGATCCACCTTTTCAATGAAATCCGGGGCTGTGCGACACTGCAGCCTGCCAAGGGGGCAGTCGCGTCGACCAAGGTCCAGCCCCTGTCATTTCCTGACTATAGCCCGGAACACCCGCGGCGCGGCTGATACAGATCAGTGCGCGCGCGCTCGCGGAACCCCTCGGCGCGGGCGACCAGCCCGGGCCGCGCCCGACCCTCCCCCCGGGAGGGCGCAGTGCAACGGTGGCAAGCAGCACATCGGCCGGAGGGGCCTGGCTGGCATAAAGCACCGCCGCTCCAGCGTGCCAAAGCGCCCCCCCAGGGTCGGGCGCGGCCCTCAGCACGAAGATCAGACGGCAGCACGCAAACTCTCTGCCAGACCGGCCGCGCCCCACCTGCTTTTTCGCAAGCCCGCTAACGTCGATCAGTGTCACCCGCGATCCACCGCCATAGAGTCAGGATCAACCCGAACGCTCATAGGCGCTGCAGCCGAGACCGCATGCAGCATTCAGGGCCGTCTCAGGCGTCACTGCACACGGAGATCCGACATGCCGCTCCTCAATCTGATCATTACCCTCATCGTCGTAGGCGTTCTGCTCTGGCTCGTGAACACCTACATCCCGATGGATCGCAAGATCAAATCCATCCTGAACGTCGTCATCGTGATCGCGGTGATCCTGTGGCTGCTCAGCGCCTTTGGCGTGATGGGCAACATGTCCGGCATGCGGGTCGGTGGCTGAAACCCGGTGGGCCCAAGCGCGAAGGAAAGCTGACGATGGACATCCGGACAACATGGTCAAAGGTGACCTTCGCGCAGCCATTCTCATTGCCGGGATCGGATCTGGTATTCCCGCCCGGCGCCTATGATCTCGTCGTCGAGGAGGAACGCCTGCAAGGGCTGACCTTCGACGCCTATCGCCGCACCAGCGCCTATCTCGAAGTCCCGGCAGACCCGCGCTTTCCTGCACGCAGGGAAATGCGCCCGGTCACGGATGCCGATCTGCGACAGGCCGGCGGCCAGTCGCCCGCTCCGGGCGCGGGCTCCGATGCGCCGCGCGGATAACCCGAAAGACGCGGATCAGCCCGAAGGCACCGGGCAGATCCGCGAACGCAACGGGATCTGGGTTGTCACGATCGGCGGCATCTGGCGCGGCGACTACATCCGGCGCGAGCATGCTGTCGCCGCAGTCAAGGCCGCGCGGCACGATGTGCCGCGCCCGCGCAGATGATGCCCCGCACAGCCCTCCGCCAGGGCTCGAGCGCCCGGGCCCCGCACGCCCCCGGGGCTGATCCGACCCCGCAAGGATCCGGCGCGCGCGCCGCGACGCCCCCCGGCGCGCAGGACATCCGGGCACGATTTCCCATCCGGCGCGAGCAT
>PXDM01000051.1 GCA_003565055.1 Paracoccaceae bacterium | reverse complement strand
TCAGCAACCAAACCTTCTCATCAGGAGACCATTTCCTCCAATAACCACACCCATCCCGCACAGCGGGTTTGTTCAATCCCCTGTCGATTCAGGCTGACGGCATCTCGCTCTAGTGGAAATCGCGGCAGTGGAAGAGTTGCTTGGCCTGATCGCGCGGGTGGCGCACGGAGCGGGGCTGGCGCGTGGGGACAGGGCGGCGGGCCTCGTCGCTGCGTCCCTCCGTGGGGTCGATCACCCCGCGCCCCATCGCAGCGAGCAAGTCCGAGTGATCCTCGATCCCTTCGGCGATGAGATGGATCACCGCGCCTTCGCGCTGGATGCGGCCCGTGACACGCAAGAGCCGCCCGCCGATCACCGCGCGGCGATGCGCCTCGTAAACCTTCGGCCAGACCACGATATTGCTCACGCCGGTTTCATCCTCCAGCGTGATGAAGATCACGCCCGAGGCCGTGCCGGGGCGCTGGCGCGTGATCACCAGCCCGCAGACCGTGACCCGGCCCGCCGCCTGTCCGAGATCGTGATGCGCGGTCAGGCCGGGCAGGCGCGGGCGCAGGATTTCCATCGGATGAGCGCGCAAGGACAGGCGCAGGGTCAGGTAATCCTCGACCACGGCCTCCCCCAGCGACAGGGCGGGCAGGCTCACATCCGGCTCAGGCATGGTCTCGCCCTCCAGCCCCGTGTCAAACAGCGGCAGGGGCTTGGGCGCGCGTAGCGCACGCACGGCCCAGAGCGCATCGCGCCGCGCAAGACCCAGCGCGGCCAGCGCATCGGCCTCGGCCAGCCGCGTGAGCGTCGCAGGCGCGACCCCGGCGCGGCGCCAGAGGCTCTCGACATCCGTGTAGCCATTTCCGCGCGCGGCGACGATCCAGCCCGCATCCTCCGCGCTCAGGCCGCGCACTTGCCGAAAACCGAGGCGCAGCGCCAGACGGCCATCGGCGCGCGGCTCCAGCGTGCAATCCCATTGCGAGTGATTGACCGAGACGGGCCGCAGTTCCACCCCATGCTCGCGGGCATCGCGCACGATCTGCGCAGGCGCATAAAACCCCATCGGCTGGGAGTTCAGCAGCGCGCAGGCAAAGGCCGCCGGGTGGTGGCATTTCGCCCAGGCCGAGGCATAGACCAAGAGCGCGAAGCTCGCGGCGTGGCTCTCGGGGAAGCCATATTCGCCAAAGCCCTCGATCTGCGCGAAACAGGCTTCCGCGAAACCCGCATCATAGCCGCGTTCCGCCATGCCCGCCAGAAACCGGTCGCGAAAGCTGCCGATCGTGCCCATGCGCTTGAAGGTCGCGAGCGAGCGGCGCAGGCGGTCGGCTTCCTCAGGCGTGAAACCGGCGGCGACCACCGCGATCTGCATGGCCTGTTCCTGAAACAGCGGCACGCCAAGGGTGCGCTCCAGCACGCCGCGCAGATCGCGCGAGGGCAGATGCACCGGCTCCTTGCCCTGACGGCGGCGGATATAGGGATGCACCATGCCGCCCTGAATCGGGCCGGGGCGGACAATCGCCACTTCGATCACCAGATCGTAGAAGACCCGCGGGCGCATCCGGGGCAGGAAATTCATCTGCGCACGAGATTCCACCTGAAAGACGCCAATCGCATCGGCGCGGCAGAGCATGTCATAGACCTGCGGACATTCGCGCGGCAGGTTTTCCAGCGTGAAGTGCTGTCCGCCATGTTGGGCGATCAGATCGAAACATTTGCGGATGCAGGTGAGCATCCCCAAGGACAGCACATCGACTTTCAGGATGCCCAGCGCGTTGATGTCATCCTTGTCCCATTCGATGACCGTGCGCCCTTCCATCGCGGCATTCTCGATGGGGCAGAGCGCATCGAGCCGCCCCTTGGTGATGACGAACCCGCCGACATGCTGGGACAGATGCCGGGGGAAGCCGATAATCTCGGCGATCAGCGCGAGCGTGCGGGCCAGACGCGGCTCGGTGGCGTCCAGCCCCAATTCGCGCAGCCGCTCGGGCGCAGGCGGGCCGGAGCGCCAGCCCATCGAGGAGGACGCCAGCGCCGAGACCACATCCTCCGAGAGCCCCATGACCTTGCCCACTTCACGCACCGCCGCGCGCGCGCGAAAATGGATCACGGTCGCGGTCAGCCCGGCGCGTTCGCGCCCGTAACGCGCATAGATATGCTGGATCACTTCCTCGCGGCGCTCATGCTCGAAATCCACGTCGATATCAGGCGGCTCGCCGCGCGCCTCGGACATGAAACGCTCAAAGACCATCGAGATCGTGTCGGGCGGCACTTCGGTGATGCCCAGCGCGTAGCAGATCACCGAATTGGCGGCAGAGCCCCGCCCCTGACACAGAATACCGCGACTGCGCGCGAATTCCACGATGTCATGCACAGTGAGGAAATAGGCCGCGAAACCCAAGTTCGCGATGATGCGCAATTCCTTCTCGACCTTGGCGGCGGTGTCGGGATCCGCGCCTTGCGGGAAGCGCCGCCAGAGCCCTTCGGTGACCAGCCGCTCCAGCCGCGCCTGTGCAGGCTCGCCATCGGTGATCTCGTCAGGGTATTCATAGGACAGCTCGTCGAGGCTGAAGGCGCAGCGGGTCGCGATCTCGATCGTGCGGCGGATCGCGGCGGGGTGGTCGCGGAAAAGCCGCGCCATCTCCGGCCCGGATTTCAGCCGCGCCTCCGCATGGGGCATGGCGCGGCTGCCCAACTGGTCGATGGTCGTGCCCAGCCGCAGACAGGTGAGCACATCCGCAAGTTTGCGGCGCGGGGCCGTATGCATCAGCGCATCGCCCAGCGCGACCATGGGCAGGGCCAGCGCCTGCGCGCGCTGCGCGATCCGCGCCAGCCGCACCGGATCGCGCCCGTCATAGCGCGGGGCCGCGCCCAGATAGCAATTGCCCGGCCAGACCCGCGCCATCTCGCGGATCTGCGCGTCGCTCGCCCCTGCGCCTGCCAGCGCGATCAGCACCATCTCGCCCGCGCCCGCCAGCAGATCGGCGTGATCGAGATGACATGCCCCCTTGGGCGCGCGGCGCTTGCCGAGGCTCAGGAGCTGCGAGAGCCGCGCGTAACCGCTGCGGTTCAGCGGCAGGGCGAGCCATTCCACGGCACTGTCGCGCAGCACCAGCCGCGCGCCAATGATCAGCCGGGGCAAGGGGCCGTCGGGCACAGAAAGCGCGGCCCCGGTCTCGGTCTGGCGGCTGGAGGTGTCGGTCTGGCGCTGCGAGCGGATCGTGACGGCCTCGGCCCGCGCACGGGCGAGTTCGCGCAGCGCGACATGGGCGCGCACCACGCCCGCGAGCGTGTTGCGATCCGTGATCGCGATGGCGTGCAGGCCAAGCTCGGCGGCGCGCGTCACCAGTTCCTCGGGATGCGAAGCCCCGCGCAGGAAGGTGAAATTCGACGTCAGGCACAGCTCGGCATAGCTGGCCGCAGATTGCAACGCGTCAGACATGCCTGCCCAATCCAGATGTTCACATAATGTTCTTTATCGCGATTCGCCACAATCAGGCAAGCGCGCAAGACCAGCACCTGCACGGAACGCGCGAACCGGCCTTGTCACAGACCCGATTGTGCTGGCATGAACACGCAACCGGCCCGATGCGCATAACGCGCTGACCAAGGCCCCAGCGAGGATATGAGTCGATGAGCCAGACCGATGACGCCGCCCGCCACCGCGACAAGATGCAAAAGATCAAGGCCGCACGCGACAAGATGATGAAAAGCAAGACCCGCGAGAAAGGGTTGATCATCGTGCATACAGGGTCGGGCAAGGGGAAATCCTCCTCCGGTTTCGGGATGATCATGCGCTGCATCGCGCATGGAATGCCCTGTGCCGTCGTGCAGTTCATCAAGGGCAACTGGACAACCGGCGAGCGTGAATTCTTGCGCAGTCGCTTTGCGCAAGAGTGCCGCTTCGTGGTCTCGGGTGAAGGCTTCACCTGGGAAACCCAGGATCGCGACCGCGACATCGCTGCGGCAAGAGCGGGATGGGAAGCTGCAAAAGACCTGATCCGTGACCCTGAAATACGCTTCGTCTTGCTTGACGAAATCAACATTGCGCTGCGCTACGACTACTTGCCTGTCGCGGAAGTGGTCGCTTTCCTGCGCGACGAAAAACCCGAGATGACCCATGTCGTGCTGACAGGACGCAATGCCAAACCCGAGTTGATCCAGCTTGCAGACCTTGTCACGGAGATGACCGAGGTCAAACATCCGTTCCGTGAGGGGATCGCCGCACAGAAGGGCGTCGAGTATTGAACCGTGATACGGGGGCTCTGCCCCCGTCGCGCTGACGCGCGCCTCCCCCGGGATATTTTTGCAAAGATGAAATAACCAAGTGTTAATCTTGTCATGGTTTATTGAACGCGCGGTACAGGGAGGGATCCCGATGACCGCCAAAGGTGAAAGCGCCGCGTCTCCCCCAGCTTGCTGGCCCGAGGCGCGGTGCCATCTTTTTCCCTCCCAGCCCTTTCATCTTTGTCCAAATATCCCCGCCGGAGGCGTACGGCGATGGTCGGGCACTCACACATGGGGAGTGAGATGACCGCACTGATGTTGCAAGGCACAGGCTCGAATGTCGGCAAATCCCTGATTGTCGCAGGGCTCTGTCGCGCGGCCCGACGGCGCGGCCTGCGTGTCGCCCCGTTCAAGCCGCAGAATATGTCCAACAATGCGGCCGTTACGGCTGATGGTGGCGAGATCGGCCGGGCACAGGCCTTGCAGGCCATGGCGGCCGGGCTGGAGCCTGTGGTGGACATGAATCCGGTCCTTTTGAAACCCGAGAGCGACACCGGGGCACAGGTGGTCGTGCATGGCAGACGGCTGACCACTCTGGGCGCGGGCGAGTATGCACGCCGCAAGTCCGGCCTGATGCATGCCGTTCTGGAGAGTTACCAGCGGCTGCGCGCGGCCTTCGATCTGGTCATCGTGGAGGGTGCGGGAAGTCCCGCCGAGGTCAATCTCCGCGCAAATGACATCGCGAATATGGGCTTTGCCCGCGCCGCTGATGTCCCGGTCGTGCTGATTGGAGATATCGACAGGGGAGGTGTGATTGCGCAGCTCGTAGGCACGCAAGCGGTTCTCGACCCTGCCGATGCGGCGATGATCGCAGGTTTTATCGTCAACAAGTTTCGCGGTGATCCAAGCCTATTTGATGATGGGTATGCCTATGTCGAAGCGCGCACGGGCTGGCGCGGTTTCGGAGTTCTGCCGTGGTTCGCGCAGGCGCATGCGCTGCCTGCCGAGGATGCGCTTGATCTCGCGGTCGCTCCCCCTCGGGGTGGGGTTGTGATTGTTGCTCTGGCGCTATCGCGGATTGCGAATTTTGACGACCTCGACCCACTGGCCGCAGAGCCGGGCGTTGATCTGGTCATGGTTCAGCCCGGCCAACCCATTCCGGCTGAGGCGCGGCTGGTCATTTTGCCCGGCACCAAATCAACGCGCGCCGATCTGGCGTTTTTGCGCGCACAGGGGTGGGATATCGACCTTCTGGCACATCATCGGCGCGGTGGTCATATTCTGGGCATCTGCGGCGGCTTTCAGATGCTTGGGCAGGGCATTGCCGACCCGCTGGGGCTGGAAGGGTCTGTCGGTGAGACTGTTGGGCTCGGTCTGCTGGATGTGCGGACCGTCATGCAGGGCGACAAGCGGTTGGAGCGTGTGCGCGCCGCGCATGCCTGCAGCGGGCTGCCCATAGATGGATATGAGATACATATCGGGCGCACCGAGGGTCCGGATTGCGCGCGCCCTTTCGCCTATATGGCCGGAACGGCAGAAGGGGCGACTTCGCCCTGCAAGCGCGTCACCGGAACCTATCTGCATGGCATGTTCAGCGATGATGCGTTCAGAGCGGCATTTCTTGCGGACCTGGGTGTCACGCCCGGTTCGCAGCGTTACCGTGACGGTCTGGAGGCGACGCTGGAGGGCCTGGCGGATCACCTCGAAGCGCATCTGGATGTCGGGGCGCTGCTCTCGCAGGCGCGGTAACGCGTCGATGTTTCGGAAGGTCTGAGCGTTTGTTTCGCATGTGCGCCGACCGCATGCGCCGCGGCGTCAGTCCACTGCAGTCATTCAGGGATGGTCGGGGCGATAGGATTCGAACCTACGACCTACGGTACCCAAAACCGTCGCGCTACCAGGCTGCGCCACGCCCCGACTGCGTTGCTCTTTAACGAGGTTGCGGCAGGCTGAAAAGCGCGAATCGTGCAGGTGGCGCGCAAAAAAGCGGATCAGCCGTCGCAGGGCCAGACCGCGCTGTCCTGCGCGAGACGCGGATGGCGCATTTCACTGCCCACGCCAATGCCCAGCGCGCGGGCAAGACCGCCATTGATTTCGAGCACCATCAGGACATTATCGCCACCGGGGATAGGGGTCTCATCCAGCGGCACGGCCTCATGATGGACATGGCCGACGCGCCCCGTCGGATCAATGAAGATCATATCGAGCGCAATCAGCGTGTTGCGCATCCAGAATGAAGGCGATGTCGGGTGATCGTAGATGAAGAGCATGCCCGCCGAGCGCGCCATATCCTCGCGATGCATCAGACCGCGCGCGCGGCTTTCTGCCGTATCAGCGATTTCCACGGAAAACCGGGCCTGCCCCCAATCACCGCGCAGCTCCACTGCCTCTGCCGTGCAGGCCGCCTGCGCGAATGACGCCCAGAGAAACGCCAGCCCCGCCACCATGAGGCGCAAGGCCGCGCTCACTCGGCTTGCTCCGCGTCATCTGTCTCAACCGGCGCAAGACCCGCCTCCCAAGGCTCGATCGACACGGCCATGCGCCCGCGCTCGCCGTCGATCACGCGCAGGGCGATGGCCTCACCCGCCTGAAGTTCGGCGAGGCCCGAGCGGCGCAGGGTTTCCATATGCACGAACACATCTTCCGATTTGCCAAAGATATTGGCGAAACCGAAGCCTTTGACCTTGTCGAACCATTTGACGCGCGCCGCCTCCAGCGGGATGGACCTGTCGATCTCCTCGGCGGGCGCGCCCGACGCGGCGGAGGTCTGCGCCTCTGCCAGTTGCGGCGGCAGCACGGCGAGCACCTCCAGAGCCTGCAGGCCGCGTGGCGTCTGTTGCAGGGTGATCCTGACCCGCGCCCCATCGCAGACCGAGCTGAGCCCGAAATTGCGCAGCGCATTGGCATGCAACAGGATATCGCTGTCGACCTCCTCCGCGATGATGAAACCGAATCCCTTCGCGGGATCGAACCATTTCACGACCCCTGTTACTTCCTCGGCGGCAGCCTCATCCGAAACCATTTATAGCGTCTCACTTATCCCGTGTGAGCCATCACACTGGCCCGCCACGTGTCTTTCCTGAAAACTCTGCGAGAACACACACACAACATCACGCTGACATCACATCCTATCACGGCGACAGGCGCAGGATCTGCCAGCTTTGCTCATCCCCTGCTCTGCGCCAGCAGAACCGGTCATGCAATCGAAAGGCCCCATCCGCCCAGAACTCTATCTCGATGGGTCTGATCTCGAACCCACCCCAAAACGGAGGTCGCGGCGGCGTCATGCCATGGCGCGCTGTCTGGCGCGCCACCTCTGCCATCAACTCCGCCCGCGATCCGAGCGGGGATGATTGCTTCGATGCCCAGGCCCCCAAGCGGCTTTTGAGAGATCGCGAGGCGTAATATTCATCCGCATCGGGGCCGTCAACCTTGGAAACATGCCCACGAACGCGAATCTGCCGACGCAGCGATTTCCAGTGCATCACGAAGGCCGCCTTGCCGCTCTCGTCGATCTCGCGCGCCTTGGCGCTGGTGTAATTCGTGTAAAAGACGAAACGATCTGCGCCGATTTCCTTGAGCAGCACCATGCGCGCATTGGGCATCCCGTCCGCGCCTGTGGTTGACAAGGCGATTGCGTTGGGATCGTTCGGTTCGGTCAGTTCCGCTTCCGCGAGCCAGCGCCGCGCGATCTCGAACGGGTCGGAGCCCGCGAATATGCCGCTTCTGTCGTCCACAAACCCTCCCTCGTGCCGAGACTGAATCAGGCCCACGATTGCAGCGCGCCCGTGTCCTTCAGATCGCGCCGGATCGTTACATCTGTTAATGAATCAGCATTTTTGTGCAAGATTGCAAGACAAAACAAAGCGTTTCCTTTCTCCCCCCGTTCGGCACTTCGAAAGGCTCCGATCCAGGTGCCCAGCTTGCGGTGCATCAGAGCATGGCATAGAACACCATAACACAGATTCAATGGGCAGACGGATCATGACAGGATTGATGAACGGGAAACGCGGCCTCATCATGGGGCTTGCGAATGATAAATCCATCGCATGGGGGATCGCCAAGGCGCTCGGCGATCAGGGCGCGGAGCTGGCCTTTTCCTATCAGGGCGACGCCTTGAAAAAGCGCGTCTTGCCGCTCGCCGAGAGCCT